>JANMBW010000151.1:0-8332 GCA_031360565.1 Polaromonas sp. | reverse complement strand
CCAATGTCGTTGCGTGCCAGGTCGATCAGCATGACGTGCTCAGCGCGCTCTTTGGGGTCGTTGATGAGCTCGACCTCGACCGCTTTGTCAGCCTCGGGGGTCGATGCTCGGGGTCGGGTACCGGCCAGCGGGCGGATGGTCACTTTTTGCCCGCCGCCCTCTGCCACCGCCATCTGTTCCTGCCGCACCAGAATCTCGGGCGATGCACCGACCACATGGAAATCGCCAAAGTGGTAGTAGTACATATAAGGCGAAGGGTTGAGCGAGCGCAAGGCGCGGTACAGCGACAGTGGCGACTCGGTGTAGCGTTTTTTGATGCGCTGGCCGACCTGCACCTGCATGAAGTCCCCGGCTTCAATCAGCCGCTTGGCGCGCTCTACCGCGGCGATGTAATCGGCCTTGGCAAAGTCCCGCTCGGCCGGATGGCTTTGCGAGGGCTTGACGACCGGGGCGCTGACCGAGTATTTGAGCTGGTCCTTGAGTTCACGCAGCCGCTTTTTGGCATTGGCATAGGCCTCGGGCCGCGCCGGGTCGGAGTAGACGATCAGGTAGAGCTTGCCCGAGAGGTTGTCAATGACGGCCAGTTCCTCGCACTGCAGCAGCAGGATGTCAGGGCAACCCAGCGTGTCGGGCGGACACGACGCTTCAAGTTTTTTCTCGATGTAACGCACCGCGTCGTATCCAAAGTAGCCCGCCAAACCGCCGCAAAACCGCGGCAAGCCGGGGCGAAGGGCGACCTTGAAACGCTTTTGGTAGTCGCTGATGAAGTCAAGCGGGTTTTGTGTCGAGGTTTCGACCACCACGCCGTCCGTGACAACCTCGGTTTTGGCCAAAGCGCCGAAGCCACTGGCGCGCACCAGCGTGCGGGCGGGCAAGCCAATGAAGCTGTAGCGGCCAAAGCGCTCGCCACCGACCACTGATTCCAGAAGAAAACTGTACTGTCCGCCATCTTTGGAAAAAGCCAGTTTCAAATACAGGGAAAGCGGGGTTTCGAGGTCGGCAAAGGCTTCCAGCATCAGCGGGATGCGGTTGTAGCCCTGGCTGGCCAGGCTTTTGAATTCGAGTTCGGTGATCACTGGGGGTTCCTTCGCGGGTGGCCAGCGCCGGTTGGGCGTGGCGACAGTTCATTCAGGGAGACAGGCGCAGGGGGGCTTGGCTAATGCGGATAGAAGAGTCGCGCGGCCCACCCGCAGCTAGCGCTCAGACGGCCGAGAAATGACAGGGGCGCCAGGGCCAGGCTCCCCGGTCTGCGCGACCTGATTGAATGAGGCGATGAACACACATATCGCTGGGAGTGTAGCAAAGACACCTTGCCGCCGAATGCGCTCTAGCCCTCTGTCAAGCTTGCGCGTTCCACTGTGCCAGGGAGTCAATAAAACCATCGGCGTCCACTTCACGCACGGGCTCGCCATGGTTATAGCCATAGGTCACCAGAATGACCGGGCAGCCCGCAGCGCGCGCGGCCTGCGCGTCATTGAGGGAGTCGCCCACCATCAGGCTGCGTGCGGGTGAGGTGCCCAGGGCTTCGCAGGTTTTCAGCAGGGGCCGTGGATCCGGTTTTTTGTACTCAAAAGAATCGCCACCAAAGACCTCCATGAAATAGCTATCCAGCTCTTTGGCCTGCAGCAGGGACCGGGCAAAGGCGACCGGTTTATTGGTCAGACAAGCCAGCTTGAGCCCGGCCTGCTGCATGCTCTGCAGCCCCCGTACCACCCCCGGGTACACCTCTGCATGCAGGCCATTAATCTCCTGGTAGTGCTGCTGGTAGCTGGCATAAGCAGCATGAAACAAGGCGCTATCGACGTGAGCGCCGGCTCGATACGCTATTTTATTTGTAGCTAAAGATGTCCTGTTTGCTTGGGCTTGCAGGTGATTCAAGACTGACTGGATGAGGTGCTCAGAGCCTTTCCCTACTCCCCGCTCAACCACCGCACGGCTGACCGGCGGCAGCGACAGGTCGACCAGCATCCGGTTCAGCGCCGCCACAAAGTCGCCCAGAGTGTCAACCAGGGTGCCATCCAAATCCACCACCGCCGCATCAAAAAGTTGCGGCTTCAAGGCACGAATTTCATCAAAGCCAGGCTTGAGCGATTCGACATGACTCAAGCCTTTTTCGCCATGAAATGCAGCCACATGTGGCGACTGTTATCGTCGCCCGCGGCGACCCGCTGTCCGTCCTGACTGCCAAAAACGGCCGGGTCGGGCGAAAAACCGGCAGCAGCCAGTTGCTCCAGTTGTTTGTCGAGTGTGATGTAGTGGATGACAATTCCGTGATGGTGAGCGGCAGCGTTCATGATGGAATAACCCTCGGCCTGGCGGTTCAGACGTGAGTAGCGCCGATAGTTGGAAAAAGTTTGCATCGAATAGCGGAGAACGCGCGCCAGGCGAGCGGCCAGTTTTAGGGGATGGCGCGTGAGCGACAGTCCAAAATTGAGCGATTCCCGGTGTCCCGGACCGGCCTGATTATGGCTAGAAAACAGAAACAGCCCGCCTGGCCGCAGCACACGGTGCACTTCGCGCAGCACGGTCAAGCGGTCATCGGGATTGACGGCATCCAGACCGTTGAAACTGAACACCACCAGCCCAAACGAGGCCTCCATAAACTCAGAAAGATTCCTGGCGTCGCCGTGCAGGACGCGGGCATCAGGATATTTCTTGCGACAGGCCTCCACCAGTTCCGGTGTGTAGTCCAGCGCGGTGTAATTCCGGCTAATTTTGCGCAAAAGCGGAACGGTGCGGCCGCCGCCTACGCCGAGGTCCAAAATCGGCTGGTCCCTGGCCATCAGGCCGGCGAGCTCGGTGGCCACGCGCTCCCCCGGATCGGTCCAGCCTTCAAGAGTGCTGAACCACTTGACCGAGTCACGCGCGCGCCAGGCTGCGCGGTTGATCCCGTCCATCAACTCGATTGCCGTGCGCATCTAGCCTTTACCCGATCTGGGCATGACGTCCCGGCTGAAAATATGCTCCGTACGTCCCGCTGCCCAACGCAAATTTTCCGCCCTGGCCGGCCCTAGCGATGCGATGTTTTAGCTCGAAATGCCAATCGGCGTCGACCTACACACGCTAAGGCCCGTGTGGCGGAGTCGGGACGGAAACGCCTAGTGCGTAGGGGAACAAGTCCTATCGAGGCCAGCCTGCGGATTCGCGTCAGTACCCTCCCGGGCCTCGTTGTGGATAGTGGCCGACGTAAATACAAAATCCGGCGCAAAAATCAGGAGCATCAAAACGCCCATCACCACAACAACGCAGAAGATAATCCAAAATATAAGCATGGAAGAGGTTCAGTCTCAAATAACGGTTGGCGCATCAAGCCTTGTTTTGTCGTCCGTCCGGCTGGATGCCGTGGCACAGACATGAGCGCCATCGCAACTTAGAGTAGTTGCAGGAAGTTTTGACATCAATAGTGCAACTGCACCATTTCGACGCCAGTTTTTGATATGCCGACGCCGCCCACTGACCTGAATGAGCTATTGCTTCGCCTGTATGCGCTCTCGCAGGAACGGGAGATTGATACTTTTCAGGATGCTGCCCTGGAGCTGATCAAGCCGAGCCTGCGCTTTGATGCGGCGGTATGGGGATCGGCACTGGTCGAACCTGGCGGAATAGATATCAACACCATCCATTTGCACCGGAAGACGCCGGACATGGTGATGGCCTACGAAGACGTCAAGCATCTGGACTCTTCTTCAGCCGGGATGTTGAATCAGCAAAAAGTCACGCGCGCGTTTCACGCACCCTCATTTTTTGAGGCGCATGACAAAAGCCCCATTCGCGATTTCATGCGTCGCTACAAACAGCCCAACTTCATGCTCAGTACGGACTACGACGCGCAAACTTCTTTTTTGCATTGGATGACGCTTTATCGCACGGATGATGACGCGCAGTGCACCCCCGACGACATCCATGCTCTGGCTTTCGTGGCGCCCCATTTGATGCAGGCCTTGGCTTTTAACCGCTTGGCTCACCTCAAGAAGCTCAATGAGGCAGAGCCCGGACATGCCATCTATGGCAGAGCGATCGCCGATGCCCGCGGCGTGGTCCTCACCAGCAATTCGCCCTTTACCTTGGAAGTCCTGGGAACAACGGATGCTTTCCAGCCTGGCCGCTACAAGCTCCCTGCAGAAATATTGAACCAGCTTGTGGGCGGGACCAAGAATTTAAGATGGCGCGGACTGATGCTGCAAAGCCAAACCGAAGCGGGCTTGTTTTTCATCAAGGTTCGTCACCTGCAAAAGATAGACTTGTTGACGGAACGTGAAAAACAGATCGCCGGGCTGGTGGCCAAAGGTTATACCCACAAGGAAATAGCCGCTGCCCTGTTCCGCGCCCCGGCCACGGTACGCAACACCATTCAAACCATCTATGCGAAGCTCCAGGTCAACGGCATTGCCGAACTGGTGGAAGCCTTGCAATCTGCACGCTAACGCACTGGTGGCGGGCTGGGTCAGCAGCCAGAGATCTGGACTAACCCGGACGGCAGCGGTTTAGCCGGGCAATTCAGCCCGCATGGCGTCGATCACGGACTTGTAACTGGGTTGGCCAAAAATGGCACTGCCAGCCACGAAAGTGTCGGCACCCGCGTCGGCTACCCGGCGGATATTGTCGACCTTGATGCCGCCATCAACTTCCAGGCGAATGTCCCTGCCCGAGGCGTCAATGCGCTGGCGCGCCTGCTCGATTTTGCGCAGGGCCGAATCAATAAAGCTTTGCCCGCCAAACCCCGGGTTGACGCTCATGATCAAGATCAGGTCAATGTCGTCGATGACCCAATCCAGCACCTCCATGGATGCGGCAGGATTGAACACCAGGCCAGCCTTGCAGCCCCTGGCCTTGATGGCCTGCACGCTACGGTGCACATGACCGGACGCTTCGGGATGAAAGCTCACCAGATCGGCGCCGGCATCGGCAAAGGCAGCCGCGAGGCTGTCTACCGGCTGCACCATCAGGTGCACATCAATAGGCACCGGCGTGCCGTCCGCCTTTTTGGCGTGCGGCTTGAGAGCCTGACAAATCATGGGCCCAAATGTCAGGTTGGGAACGTAATGGTTGTCCATCACGTCAAAATGTATCCAGTCCGCGCCTGCAGCAATCACAGACCGGAGTTCATCGCCCAGCCGGGCAAAGTCGGCTGACAAAATGGACGGGGCAATTCGGTAATCAGCTTGGGTTTGACGCATCGGCGAATTGTCGCAGCAAGCGGGCCGTCTTACCTTTACACACGGTTTTATCCAAACGGTGACAAACCACGCGGTTACCATGACCTCCCATCTTTTGCCCACCATGCCGAAATACCAAATGTCTTGCGACGTCACGCCGCAATATCTGCCCGAGCAGTCCACGCCTGAAGACTCGGTCTATACCTTTGCCTACACGGTGACCCTGACCAATACCGGCCAGGTTCCTGCTCAGTTGATTGCTCGCCACTGGATCATTGTCGATGCAAGCGGCCACACCGAAGTGGTCAAGGGCCTGGGCGTAGTGGGTCATCAGCCCTTGCTCAAACCGGGCGAGTCTTTTCAATACACCAGCGGATCGCGCCTGCGCACGCCCAGCGGCACTATGCACGGCAGCTATTTTTGCGTCGCAGACGATGGTGAGCGCTTTGACGTCGCGATTTCAATGTTTGTGCTGGAAGCCACCCCCGGCAACGGCGCTCCCGGCCGGCTGTTGCACTAGGCCCGCCAGCTTGCCCGTTTGCCCGTGAAAGCCCTGCGCACGCTGCTTGACACCCTGGATCCCCATGCAAGTCTGGCCGACCGACATGTCTGGCTGATTCGCCTGTTTGCCTGGCTACGCGGTGACGAGCAGTCCCCCGAAGCCACCGTCTCTCGGCTCCAGACCCTGATCGCTACAGTTCAGGCTCAGCCCGAGCTCCAGACACGCCTGAGAGCCTGGTGGCAGACCCTGGTGCAGACAGTAGACATCACCACCTTGCTGGCAGATTTCGGCTTTGCACCGCGTACCGCTTTTGTCAGTGAGCTGGCGGCACGCCTGCGGCGCAAACTGTTGCCGGGCACGCCTGAAACCGTGGACGCCGCGGAGCTCTTTCTGCTGGTCGCCCCCACACGCTTTGATGCGCTGTGGATGAACCTGGTCAGTGCCTCGCAAGTCGATCAGCTGGTGCAATTGCTGTCGCAAGATCCTGACCAGGACGCATGGAAGTGGCAGCAGGATGTGATGGACGCGCTGACCTATTGCACGGCACAAATTCAGGCCACCGGTCTGGCGCCCGAGTTACGGCTGCGCATGGACCGGATCAGCGCCGACGCGCGCGCCTTTCACGCCTTGCCCAGCGCGGTGGATGAGCTGGGACGTGTCTTTTTTGCCGCCTCCCGGAACGAAGATCAGCTGCAATCAGTGGTTTCCGAGTTTCGGACCCGGCTGGAGGCCTGTCGGCAGGCGATTGGCAGCGTCTACACCCATCTGGACCAAAACGGTATATCGGTCGGCATGGTGTTTTTGCTGCGGCAGCTGCGCGAGCGCATTGTGCGGGTGCGTGAGCTGCTTGACGCGCTGGTCTCGCCCACCCCCGCCCTGGCGGCGGTCAAACTGCTGGCGCGCCGGGTCACGACTGGCCAGGATGGCAAAAGTGTCAGCGCGCTGATTCGCGTCAACTCGTCCCTGCTGTCAGCCAAAATGGCCGAACGCAGCGCCGAAAGTGGCGAACACTACATCACCCGTGACAAGCGCGAGTACCGCGACATGCTCGGCAAAGCGATGGGCGGCGGCGCGGTCACGGCCTTCACCACGCTGCTTAAATTCACGGTGATGGGCATTGGCTTGTCAGCTTTTTGGGGCGGGTTCTGGGCCAGCGTGGCCTACGCCGGCAGTTTTGTCTTGATCCAGTTGCTGCACTTCACGCTGGCCACCAAACAACCTGCCATGACAGCGCCCGCCATGGCAGCCAAGCTCAAGGACATGGATGCGCCGGAGGCAGTCAATTCGGTCGAGTCCTTTGTCGATGAGGTCACGCATCTGGTCCGCTCCCAGATGGCTTCGGTTTTTGGCAATGTCGCCCTGGTGGTGCCCACCGTGTTGCTGGTCAACGTGTCGAGCCAGTTGCTGCGGGGCCAACCCATGATCAGCCAGTGGGAGGCCGTCCACGTTCTGAAAACCCTCACCCTGCTTGGCCCGACCCTGCTGTGGGCAGCCTTCACGGGTTTGATTCTTTTCACCGCCAGTCTGGTGGCGGGCTGGATGGAGAACTGGTTTGTGCTGCACCGCCTGGATTCGGCGATCGCGCACAACCCGCGTTTTACGACCGCGCTGGGCGCTGCCAGAGCGGGGCGCTGGGCGGTTTTCATGCGGGCGAACATTTCAGGCTTTGCCTCCAATATTGCCCTGGGTTTCATGCTGGGTCTGATTCCGGCCTTCACCGGCTTTTTTGGCCTGGAACTCGAAGCGCGTCACGTCACCCTGTCTGCCGGACAGCTGGCAGCAGCCGGTGCTGCGCTCGGACTGGAGGCGTTCAGCATGCCGGCGTTCTGGTGGTGCGTGGCGGCTATTCCGCTGATTGGCGCCTTGAATCTGGGCGTGAGTTTTTACTGCGCTTTTCGGCTGGCGCTGCAAGCCCACAACGTCAGCAGACTAGACCGCGCCCGCATTCGGGCGGCTATCTGGTCACGCTGCCGGCGCCGGCCGCGCAGTTTTTTTGTGCCCGATTAAATTGCAGCGCCGACAAAACCTTTGCGCAGCGGCCTGAGGGAGCTGATAGCCGCTGGTTCTGGAGCCTGTATTCTTCCGCCATGGGTGAATTCGACTTGATTCGGCGCTACTTCACGCGCCCCACCGCTGCAGCGGTGCTCGGGGTAGGAGACGATTGCGCGTTGTTGCAACCCTCGCCCGGCATGCAACTGGCCATCTCCAGCGACATGCTGGTCGAAGGCCGCCATTTTTTCGCGGATGTGGACCCCTATGCCTTGGGCCACAAGGCATTGGCGGTGAACCTGAGCGATCTGGCCGCTTGCGGTGCTCACCCCATCGCTTTCACACTGGCGCTGGCCTTGCCGCGGATAGACGAGTCCTGGCTGCAGGGGTTTTCAAACGGCTTGTGGGCGCTGGCTGACAAGCACGGCTGCGAGTTGGTGGGCGGCGACACCACCCGGGGTCCGCTGAACATTTGCATCACGGTTTTTGGAGAAGTGCCACGCGGCCAGGCGCTGCTGCGATCCGGTGCGCGGGTCGGGGACGATATTTACGTCAGCGGCACGCTGGGCGATGCTCGGCTGGCGCTCGAAGCGCTGCAGGGTCGTCTTGCGGTGCCCGACGAGGTGCTGAAACAAGCCAGAATTCGACTGGAATTGCCCACGCCCCGCGTGGCGCTGGGTCGGGC
>JANMBW010000147.1:0-2285 GCA_031360565.1 Polaromonas sp. | reverse complement strand
CACGTCCGAGCCTTTCATCACCGACTGGGTCCCAGAAGTCGAGCGGCAGGCCAGGCGCACCGTGCGTCTGGTGGTGGCCAATCCGCAAGACATCAGCAAATACACCGCCGAGTTTTTTGCCCTGGCCAAATCCGTCAAGGCAGCGCTCAAGTCGGGCGGGAATGCGGGTGCGGCCAGCTTCGAGCAGCTGGTCGAGCTCAATAAAACCAACAAGCAGCTCGATGCCAACGACCAGGGTGTGGTGCAGGTGGTGGACTGGCTCTGGCAATACGCCTTCGACCAGCGCGCCAGTGACATCCACCTTGAGCCGAGGCGAGAGCAGGGTGTGATCCGCTTTCGAATTGACGGCGTCCTGCACCTGGTCTACCAGATGCCCATGGGCGTGCACAACGCCATGACGGCGCGCATCAAGTTGTTGGGCCGCATGGACGTGGTGGAAAAGCGCCGCCCGCAGGATGGCCGCATCAAAACCCGTAATCCGCGCGGTGATGAAATCGAGATGCGCTTGTCAACCCTGCCCACCGCATTCGGTGAAAAGATGGTGATGCGGATTTTTGATCCGGACACGACGGTCAAGGACCTCGACGCCCTCGGTTTTTCAGAGCATGATGCCGGCCGTTGGGAGCAACTGGTCAAGCGGCCCTATGGCATTATTTTGGTCACCGGGCCGACCGGTTCGGGCAAGACGACCACACTCTATTCGACCCTCAAGCGGCTGGCGACCGAAGAGGTCAATGTCAGCACGGTCGAAGATCCGATCGAGATGATTGAGCCGGCCTTCAACCAGACGCAGGTTCAGCCGCATCTGGATTTTGATTTTCCCGAGGGCTTGCGTGCCTTGATGCGACAGGACCCGGACATCATCATGGTCGGGGAGATTCGTGACCTGCAGACCGCCGAGATGGCGGTGCAGGCGGCGCTCACAGGGCACCTGGTTTTCAGTACCCTGCACACCAATGATGCGCCCTCGGCCGTCTCGCGTCTGATGGAACTGGGCGTGCCGCCTTACCTGATCAACGCCACCCTGCTGGGCGTGCTGGCGCAGCGGCTGGTGCGCACCTTGTGCAGCAGCTGCCGTGAAAAAGACAGCAATGCCTCGCGCGAAGGTCTGGCAGAACTGGTCAAGCCCTGGCAGCTCAATGGCGGTTTTCGGCCTTACAAACCGATCGGCTGCGTGGACTGTCGCCTGACCGGCTACCGGGGCCGGATGGGCCTGTATGAATTGCTGACGGTAACCGAGGCGTTTAAGGACAAGGTCTCCAATGAGCCCAACATGGACGCGCTGCGCCGCCAGGCGGTAGCTGAAGGCATGCGCCCGCTGCGGCTGGCGGGAACGCTCAAAGTGGCGGCGGGACTCACTACCATTGAAGAAATACTGGCCACGACACCGCCGATGGATTGACCTTGGCTAGGCTTCACGATAAAACGCCAGGTCAGCTCGGCCGCAATCGCTGGCAAATTGATGTCTGTGTCACATCAAAATGCCACGGAATGCAGACAAGTAGGTGAAAGCCACATGGTCCAAGGGGTTGGAACTATGCACAATCAGACACTAACTTTTCTTTCTGAGGAGACAAGCCGTGCATATTAAGAGTCAAAAAGACTTTTTTTCTGGCCTCATGTTCATGGGCGTCGGAGTGGCGTTCGCATGGGGTGCAACCACTTACAACGTCGGTAACGGTGCCCGGATGGGTCCTGGCTATTTCCCGCTCATGCTGGGCGTGCTGATGGCTGTTCTGGGTGCGGCTATTACTTTCTTTTCTCTGGTGGTTGAAACGGTCGGCGGTGACAAGATTGGCAAGTGGGCCTGGAAGCCGCTGGTCTTCATTATTTTGGCCAATCTCATTTTCGGCGTCCTGTTAGGCGGGTTGCCCATCATCAAACTGCCCCCCATGGGCATGATCGTGGGGATCTATGCCCTGACCTTCATTGCCAGCATGGCGGAGGAGGGCTGGAAAGTCAAAAACACCGCCATTTTGGCCACTGTGCTGGCCATCGGCAGTTACCTTGCCTTTGTGGTGGTGCTCAAGCTTCAGTTTCCGGTGTGGCCAACCTTTATTACCGGCTAAGGATAAAAAATGGATCTGATTGCAAATCTTTCATTGGGATTTGGCGTGGCCTTCACGCCGATCAACCTTCTTTACGCTTTTGCCGGCTGTATGCTGGGCACCCTGATTGGTGTGTTGCCCGGCATTGGTCCGGTGGCCACCATCGCCATGTTGCTGCCCGCCACCTACGCGCTGCCACCGGTGTCGGCGCTTATCATGCTTGCCGGTATTTATTAC
>JANMBW010000113.1:0-2760 GCA_031360565.1 Polaromonas sp. | reverse complement strand
CACATTGACCAGCGCCATCACCTCCTGCGTGATCTGGTCTGGCGCGTAGCGAACAGCTTGCGGCAGGTTTTGCGGACCGGCCTTGCCGAAACTTTTGCGGTTGTCACTGTCAAAATTCCATTGGCCCCCGACCGGTTCGTCGCCGTCCATCAACACCTTGTATTGTTTGCGCAGGACGCGGTAGAAAAACTCCATGCGCAGGCTGGTCGATTTGCCGGCCCATTTGCGGAACTGCGGCAGGCTGCACAGAAAATGCTTGTCTTCCCGCCACTCCAGCACCGTTTTATGAGGGTTTAGGGTCTTAGCCCCCGTCTTCTGAGCGCTGACCGCTATTGAATTTATAGCGTCTTCAAGTTGCTGCCGAACCCTCAGGTCGCCGGGCTCGACGCCAATCACCCGCTGTGGCCGGTATTTTTCCAGGGCCGCGCACAGCCCTTCAGCCAGTGTTGCGTCGCCGTCCCGGTCCAGCGAACGGTATTCGACCTGCCAGTTCCGTTGCCGCAAGCGTTCTGCAAAATGCCGCATGGCGGACAAAAATAAGGTGGTGCGGATTTTGTGCGACCACACGTGGGTCGATTCTTCCATTGCCTCGACCATCAGCACCCGGTCTTGCGCCGCGTCAAATCCGTCGAAAGCCGACGACCAGTCATCGAGCTGGTCACCCAAAATCAAAATAAGGTGACGACAGGGTTCAGCACGCATACCGCGGATTCTAATAACCGACTAAGTGGTTTAGTGCGATCGGTGGCAATTCCTCGCGTGCCATGCGGGTTATGTTTTTGGCTGACTTGATCGAGTGCCCATCAGCCTGGGCTTTTGGGCCCGGCATGCGTTGGAGCAATATTTGACTTCATCCCAATTTTGGGCCCAGCTTTTGCGCCAGGTCATCTCGCGGCCGCATACCAGGCAAAGTTTGGCCGGAAGTGACGCCTTGTTGCCCTTGAAACCCACGGCTGGTCTCCCGCTCAGCTCAGTGTGTTGTGGTAATGGTGCGTGTCGGTGCGGTAGTAGCCGCGGCGCAGCTCCATCGGCACGTTCTGGTAGGTGTAGGCAATCCGCTCGACGCTCAAAAGCGGCGTTCCATGCTCTACTTTCAGGAGCAGGTCACGTCCGTCTGTCGCTGGCTCAGCACGTATTTTCTCTTCAGCCCGGACCATGCGCACATTGAATTCGATCTCAAACAGGGCGTACATCGGGCCGTGGTAGTTAGCCAGGCGGTCGGCCGTCAGACCTTTGAAGGGGGCCGCGGGCAACCACAGGTCTTCCAGAATCACGGGTGTGCCTGCAAAACTGAGCACCCGTCGCGCCTGCAGCACCGGGTCGCCGGTTCGCAAGGCCAGAGCCCTGGCAATGTCGGCGCTGGCACGGGTGCGACGGCAGTCGATGATGTCCCGTTGGGCCGGGCCCTCGCTACCGGGTGTTCCGCTGTCGGGCACCAGTTTGAGGAATCGAAACTGCACCTGCTGCTCGGCGTGGGTCGCGACAAACGTGCCCCGTCCCTGGCGGCGCACCACCAGGTTATCAGCCGTCAATTCGTCAATCGCCTTGCGCACCGTACCCTGGCTCACGCGGTAGCGGGCGGCGAGTTCCATCTCGGACGGTATGACCTCGCCAGGCTTCCACTCGCCTGACTGCAGGCTCTGCAGAATCAGGCGCTTGATTTGCTGATAAAGGGGGCTGAAAGCGGGCGTGGGGCCGGCAAATTCATCAGTTGCAAGGGGGGACGGAAGTGCTGGGATGGCGGCCATGTCAACTCTCTAAAACTTCGCCTAATCATATCTTATATAAGATATAAGACAAATTCGCTGGCGGCGTTATTCGGGCGTAGAATCGCCCGCTGAAGCCGGTGCCTGACAGGGCCATTGACTGGCGCTGTTGACCAGCACAATTGCCGATTTTTAAACCTCTGAAAGTTGTCCATCATGAGTAAAAAACCCGTTCGAGTGGCCGTTACTGGCGCTGCTGGCCAGATTGGTTATGCCCTGCTGTTTCGCATTGCGTCCGGTGAAATGCTGGGCAAAGACCAGCCGGTGATTCTGCAGTTGCTTGAAGTGCCAGTCGAGGGACCGCAAAAGGCGCTCAAAGGCGTGATGATGGAGCTCGACGATTGTGCGTTTCCGCTGCTGGCAGGCATGGAAGCCCACAGCGACCCGATGACGGCATTCAAGGACACCGACTACGCGCTGCTGGTCGGCTCGCGTCCGCGTGGCCCGGGTATGGAGCGCGCCGAACTGCTGGCGGTTAACGGCGCGATTTTCATCGCCCAGGGCAAGGCCCTCAACGCCGTGGCCAGCCGCAACGTCAAGGTGCTGGTGGTGGGCAACCCGGCCAACACCAATGCCTACATCGCGATGAAAAGCGCGCCAGACCTGCCGCGCAAGAACTTCACCGCCATGCTGCGGCTGGACCACAACCGCGCCGCCAGCCAGATCGCTGCCAAGACCGGCAAGGCCGTGGCTGATATTGAAAAACTCACCGTTTGGGGCAACCACTCTCCGACCATGTACGCCGACTACCGCTTTGCGACGGTCAAGGGCGAAAGCGTCGCCAGCATGATCAGTGACCAGGAATGGAATGCCAACACCTTTTTGCCGACGGTCGGCAAGCGCGGCGCGGCCATCATTGAGGCGCGCGGCGTGTCGTCGGCCGCTTCGGCTGCCAACGCGGCGATCGATCACATGCGTGACTGGGCGCTGGGCACCAACGGGAAATGGGTCACCATGGGTATTGCGTCGGATGGTCAGTACGGCATTCCGAAAG
>JANMBW010000104.1:0-6575 GCA_031360565.1 Polaromonas sp. | reverse complement strand
GAAGCAAGACCGCCTTGATGATTTGCACCCAGGTGGTGGCAGTCATGCCGCCAAACAGCACGTAGACCATCATCAGCGCGCCCACGATTACCACTGCCAACCAGTAGTCCAGACCAAAAAGCAGCTTGATCAGTGCACCGGCTCCGACCATTTGCGCAATCAGGTAGAAAGCGACGACCACCAGGGTCCCGGAAGCCGCAAAAATGCGAATCGGTTTTTGCTGAAAGCGGTAACCAGCCACGTCTGCAAACGTAAATTTGCCCAGATTACGCAGTCGCTCCGCCATCAAAAAGGTAATGACTGGCCAGCCGACGAGAAAGCCGATCGAGAAAATCAGTCCGTCGTAGCCTGATGCCATGACGGCAGCCGATATGCCCAGAAAGGACGCTGCTGACATGTAGTCACCGGCGATGGCCAGGCCGTTTTGAAAGCCCGTGATGCCACCGCCACCCGTATAAAAGTCGGCTGCGGATTTGGTTTTGGCCGCCGCCCACTTCGTGATGAAGAGGGTCATGATCACAAAACCCGCAAACATGCTGATAGCGACCCAGTTGGTCGGTTGTTTATCGGTTTGTCCCAAGTCGCCTCCCGCGGCCAGAACTGAGCCGGTCGCCAGGAGAGTCAGAAGGGCTACAAAATGAATCATCAAGGTTTTCATTTGGAGACATCCTTCAAGATATCAGTGGTCAGGTCGTCAAACTCGCTGTTGGCACGACGGACGTAAAAGGCGGTGATCATGATGGTGAAAATGATGACGCCCATGCCGATGGGAATTCCCAGCGAGGTCACGCCGGCACCAATGGGTTGTGCCAGAAAGGGTTTGTTGAACGCAATCAGCGCAATGTAGCCGTAGTACACCACCATCATCAGCAGCGTCAAAATCCAGCCGAAGCTGCTGCGTTTCGATCGAAGTTCCAAGTACTTCGGATGATTCTGGATTTTCTCGATCACAGGGTCAGTCATTTTTGTCTCCTCTTAGTTGTTTGAACCGTCTCGCGAAAACTGGCTACATACTAGCTGCTAACTGACCGATTCTTACCAGCAAATTTTTTGTTTGCTATAAAAACATGTGCTGGAAACGCGTTCCCGACTGGGCGATTGCGACTGGTGAGCCCAACCGATGGCTATATTTGTAAAACTTGCTTTGCCATCCGAAGATTGTTTCCCACGTGGTTTATAGACCAAATTCCGCATCGAGAGAACCTACCCAAGGGTTAGTACTTAAATGCGGGGGAGTCGACGGATAGTTTGTAAGCTCATGCAAGAAATTTGTCAGAGCCTTGTCAGCCAAGCGCTTGATAGTCACCGCCAGACGCATGTAGAGGCGTTGATCATTCAACCTATTTGGAGACAAGAACCTATGGCAACAGCCGTCGACAACCGACCCATGTCCGCTGAGCAAAAGAAAGTTATCTTCGCCTCATCGCTGGGCACCGTATTTGAGTGGTACGACTTTTACCTTTACGGCTCACTCGCAGCCATCATTGCGAAGCAATTCTTCAGCGGCCTAGACGCCGGCTCGGCCTTCATTTTTGCGCTGCTGGCCTTTGCTGCTGGCTTTATCGTTCGACCTTTTGGCGCATTGGTGTTTGGACGCCTGGGCGACATGATTGGTCGCAAGTACACCTTTTTGGTGACCATCGTCATCATGGGCTTGTCAACTTTTATCGTCGGTCTGCTTCCCAGCTATGCCTCGATCGGTGTTGCGGCCCCTGTCATTTTGATCGCACTGCGCATGCTGCAGGGTCTGGCGCTTGGCGGTGAGTATGGAGGTGCGGCCGTGTACGTTGCAGAGCACGCTCCAGCTCACAAGCGTGGTGCTTACACCTCGTGGATCCAGACCACGGCGACCCTAGGTCTCTTCCTGTCGCTGATGGTCATTCTGGGCGTTAGAACATCTATCGGTGAGGCCGCCTTTGCCGATTGGGGTTGGCGCATTCCATTCATCGTTTCCATTCTGCTGTTGGCCGTCTCGGTCTACATCCGTTTGTCGATGAACGAATCGCCTGCCTTCCAGAAGATGAAGTCTGAAGGCAAGCTGTCGAAAGCGCCTTTGTCCGAGTCTTTCGGTCAGTGGAAAAACCTCAAAATCGTCATTCTTGCGCTGATCGGCTTGACGGCGGGTCAGGCTGTGGTCTGGTACTCCGGCCAGTTCTACGCCTTGTTCTTCCTGACGCAGTCGCTCAAGGTGGACGGTCCAACCGCCAATATTCTGGTGGCGTATTCGCTGATTTTGGGTACGCCGTTCTTTGTTTTGTTTGGCATGCTGTCGGACAAAATCGGACGCAAGCCCATCATCATGGCGGGCTGCCTGTTGGCCGTGCTGACTTACTTTCCGGTATTCACTGCGCTCACCAAGGCTGCCAATCCTGATCTGGCTGCTGCCCAGGCCGCCAACAAGGTGGTGGTCACGGCTGACGCCAACGAGTGTTCGTTCCAGTTCAACCCCACCGGCACGGTGAAATTCACCAGCTCCTGCGACATCGCCAAACAAGTGCTCGCTGGCGCCTCGGTGAGCTATGACAACGCGCCCGGCACGGCAGGCACGCCTGCCACCATCAAGATTGGGGAGACAGTGATCACGGGGTACACCGCCAAAGGTCTCGCCCCAGATGAGGTGAAGAAGAAAGACGCCGAGTTCAAAAAGTCTGTTTCAGACGCGCTGAAGACCGCGGGCTACCCTGCGAAAGCCGACCCGGCCAAAGTCGACAAGTTCAAGGTCACTCTGATCCTGTTCTACCTCGTGCTGCTGGTCACCATGGTCTACGGCCCGATCGCCGCCATGCTGGTAGAACTGTTCCCGACACGCATCCGCTACACGTCTATGAGTTTGCCTTACCACATTGGTAACGGCTGGTTTGGTGGTCTGCTGCCTACGACCGCGTTTGCCATCGTTGCGCAAACCGGCAACATGTACAACGGACTCTGGTACCCGATCATCATTGCTGGCATGACCTTTGTCATTGGTACCCTGTTCGTCAGGGAAACCAAAGACGTAGACATCTACGCAAACGATTGACCTCTTCTTGCGGCGGTGCGGGCGTTGCCCGGACCCGCCGTGAGTCACTTATAAAAGATCCAGCGCCCTCGCCAAGTTTGACGGGGGCCTTTTTTTTGGAGAATGACCATGTGGAAAATTGTCGTGGGATTTATCGCCTTCGCGGGTCTTGCCTTGTTTTTGCTGAGCAAGGGCGGAGACATTGACCTGACAGGCGAAAAGCACGGGGCATTGTCCTCGGCCAAGCTGGTTCAGTCAGCCGGCGCCTGACGCGCGGCAATCGGGTATGCATCTGACGCCCAGAGCGAGCGCCAGCTGAAATTAGCGTTTGAATTTTCCGTCGGTGCCGATGATGGACAGGTCGGCAAAGTCGAGGCCAGAGTGGTCTTCAGGGCTGTAACTCACTTCCAGTCCACCAATATCGAATTTGCGTAGGCCTTCTAGCGCAGCCTGGACCTTTTCCCGGGTCGGCTTGGCGCCGGCGCGGCGAAGCGCCTCCACCAGCACCTTGGCAGCGGCAAAACCTTCCACCATGGCTGGCGTGATTTCTGACAGCCCCTTGGCCTTCGCCAGCTCTTGGGCCTCCTTGACCAAGGGAAAGGTAATGGCGCGTTCGTAAGGAAAGACCTGCGTGACGATCACCCCACGAGCGTTTTCGCCGAGGCTTTTGACAAAGCCGCCCGACGCATTGTTAGACAGCGTGATCAATTGCGCGGTGGAGCCGGCAGCCCGGAAGGCCTTGATCCCTTCGACCACTGCGCCGCCCGAGGCGACCATCATGACAGCTTGGGCGTCACTTTTTAAAATTTTGGGTGCGATGGGGCCGAAGTCTGGTTTTGCCCTATCAAACTTTTCGACCGCTACGGCTTTCAGCTTGGCGGCGGCAAGGCCTTTTTGTGCGCCAACGATGCCATCGGCGCCGAAGCTGTCATCGGCATAGACCAGCGCGATACGCGTGATGCCCATGGAGCTCAGATGGGAGATGGCTTTTTCGGCTTCGCGCTGGTAAGTGGCACGGACGTTGAAAACATGTTTGGGCACCGGCTGATGTAAAACCATGGCCCCAGTGGATGGCGCCACCAGAGGCACGCCGTTCTTGTTGAGGTGCGGAATGATCGCTTCGGTATGCGGCGTGCCGCGGTTGAGGAACATGGCCACCACGTTTTGTTCTTCAATCAGCTTGCGCGCGTTTTCGCCAGCAAGTTTCGGATCGAACTTGTCGTCGAGCGAGATCAAGTCAATCTTCTGGCCGTTGACGCCCCCTTTCGCATTGATAGCGTCTAGGTAAAGCTTGGCTCCATCTGTGGTTTCTTTCACGCCGGCCGCCACCGTACCGCTGAATCCTGCGGTTTGACCAATGGCGATTTGCGCCTGGCTGGCCCCGCCTGACACGGCCATCAGGACAAAAAGTGCTGCGCCGCGAAATAAAGACTGTTTCATGTGTTTTTGCTTACATCAGTTTTGGCGATGGAGAGTGAATCATGAAAACAGCGGATTGGCGAGATGGAAACAGCCCAGTTCAAAATAAATTCACGGATTCGTCGCTTTAACCCCACGCGCTACCGGCGCAGGGGCGCTGTTTAGAATGCCCCGGCTACAGAAAGATCCAGTCAATGTCACAGGGACTCATCCGAATTCGCGGCGCGCGCCAGCACAACCTCAAGAACCTGGATCTGGATATTCGTACCGGTGAAATGACTGTCGTCACCGGACCCAGCGGCTCAGGCAAGTCGTCCCTGGTATTTGACACGCTGTTCGCCGAAGGCCAGCGCCGCTACGTTGAAACCTTTTCGGCCTACGCCCGCCAGTTTCTCGACCGTATGGACAAACCTGCGGTCGACAAGGTTGAAGGTGTACCGCCTGCCATCGCGATTGACCAAACCAATCCGGTACGCAGTTCGCGTTCAACCGTTGGCACCATGACCGAGATGAATGACCATCTGAAATTGCTTTACGCACGGTCAGCACAACTGTTTGACAAGCAAACCGGGCAAGCGGTTCGGCATGACACGCCAGAGTCGATTTACGCGGAGCTGATGGCGCGGACAGCAGAATCTGACGCAAGACTGGTCATGACTTTCCCGGTGGAGTTACCAGGCAATACAAGTGCCGAACAACTTGAGCAATGGCTTTCGGCGAGTGGCTTCACGCGAATACACGCCGAACGTGAGGTGGCCACGCCCGCCGGGCCGCACAAGCTCCTTGATGTTGTGGCAGACAGGTTTCGAATTCAGACGATTGAAAAAGCGCGTGCAGTGGAGGCGATTGAAGTTGCCATCAAGCGGGGAGGTGGCAGGCTGAATGTGTATGTTCAGTCTGAAGGGCACGATGAACAGATGTGGCGCTTTTCCACCGGCCTGCATTGCCCCGACAGCGACACCCGCTACACAGACCCGACGCCGTCTCTGTTTTCCTTCAATTCCGCCATGGGAGCATGTGAGAAATGCAAGGGTTTTGGCCGTGTCATTGGTGTCGATTACGGCCTGGTGATTCCCAACGACAAGCTCACCCTGCGTGCTGGTGCCGTCAAGGTCATGCAGACACCAGCCTGGAAGGAGGCGCAGGACGATTTGATGCGTCATGCGGAAACCGCCGGCATTCCGCGTGACACACCCTGGTACAAACTGACGGCGGAGCAGCAGGCCTGGGTCATTAATGGCTCACCCAGCTGGAATGGCAAATGGAGTCAGCACTGGTTCGGCATCAAGCGTTTTTTTGAATACCTGGAGAGCAAGTCCTACAAGATGCACATTCGTGTGCTGCTGTCCAAATACCGCAGCTACACGCCCTGTGAGACCTGCGGCAGCGCGCGGCTCAAACTTGAATCGCTGCTCTGGCGTCTTGGTACCCGGGAGGCGGCTGATGCCGTATTGCCGCCTGCAGAGCGTTTCATGCCCGTTGGCGTGCAGTGGAGCCGCGCGCAACTCGAAGCCATGCCCGGCCTGTGCCTGCATGATTTGATGCGCCTGCCGATTGATAAATTACAGAAGTTCTCCGCCAGCCTGTCGCTGGCCGCCGTGGGAGATGACGCAGAACAAAAAGCCCTCAAGTCCCTGTTTGAAGAAATCCAGACGCGCTTGAAATACCTGTGTGACGTGGGTATCGGCTACCTCACGCTGGACCGCCAAAGCCGCACCCTGTCAGGCGGTGAAGTGCAGCGCATCAACCTGACGACTGCGCTGGGCACATCGCTGGTCAACACGCTGTTCGTGCTGGACGAGCCGTCGATTGGCCTGCACCCGCGTGACATGAACCGCATCACCCAGGCCATGTACCGTCTGCGGGATGCGGGCAATACTTTGGTGGTGGTTGAGCATGACCCGGCCGTCATGCTGGCAGCTGACCGCATGATTGACATGGGTCCCGGCCCCGGCGAGAAGGGCGGGCAGATTGTGTTTGACGGCACGCCTGAAGACCTCAAGCGCGCCGACACGCTGACGGGGGCTTACCTGGGTGCGCGCAAGCAGGTCGGCATGGGCTTCAAGCGGCCGGTGACTGACAGCACGCCGCGGCTGATTCTGGAGGGTGCGCGCGACCACAACCTGAAAAACCTGTCGGTCGAATTTCCGTTGCAGCG
>JANMBW010000103.1:0-3565 GCA_031360565.1 Polaromonas sp. | reverse complement strand
TGCCGCTGACACCGCAAGTCCGGCACCGCTGGCGCGTCCGGACAAGGCGATCCAGCGGATTCGTACGGAAGACGCTGGCACGCGCATCGACGAAGTGCGTGTCGGTGGAGAGACCCAAAGCATCACGGTGCAGTCCAAATCCGGCCTGGCCGTGCCGGCCTATGAAATCAAGCCCAGCGAGAGCGCCCGGGGCGCCGCCCCATCGGGCACCAGCTCCGACACCCAGGGAGCAAGAGTCTGGAATGTGCTGAAGTTTTGAGTCCGCTCTTGCGACCGTCCCGCCCCCATTGCTCTCTTTGCCCGATTGACCGCTGCGTCGATCACATCGGCTAATCACACCCATCATGGCTGTTTTCACTGAGGTCTCATTTGACGAGGCAGCCGCTTTTCTCCACGGCCTGGACCTGGGTGAGTTGCAAAAGCTGACGGGCTGCGCGGGGGGCATCGAAAACACCAATTACTTCGTCAGTACCCCGCGCGGCGAATTTGTCCTGACGCTGTTTGAGCGACTGACCTCTACCCAGTTGCCCTACTACCTTCACTTGATGAAGCATCTGGCGCAAAAGGGTATCCCGGTGCCGGACCCGGCCACCGATGGGCAGGGCAACCTCCTGCATGAGCTCAAGGGTAAACCGGCTGCGGTGGTCAACCGCTTGCGCGGCAGCAGCGTGCTTGATCCAGGTGCCGAACATTGCGCCCGCGTCGGGGCCATGCTCGCCCGCATGCACCTGGCCGGCATGGACTACCCGCGCTACCAGGTCAATCTGCGCGGGCTGGCCTGGTGGAACGCCACCGTGCCAGCCGTGCTGCCGCACCTGACGGCACCGCAATCTGCGCTGCTATTGAGCGAGCTGGCCTACCAAAACCATGTCGCGGAGTCGTCGGCCTATGCCGGATTGCCGCGTGGGGCGATTCACGCTGACTTGTTTCGCGACAACGTGATGTTTGAGGGCGGCCAACTCACTGGTTTTTTTGACTTTTACTTTGCCGGTTGCGACAGTCTGCTGTTTGATATTGGCGTCTGCCTGAACGACTGGTGCGTTGACCTGCCGACCGGCCGGCATGATGCGCACCGCGCCAACGCCTTTTTGGCCGCTTACCAGCAAGTGCGCCGGCTCACCGCGCAAGAGCGTACCTTGCTGCCCGCAGCACTGCGAGCCGGCGCGCTGCGATTTTGGATTTCGCGGCTATGGGACTTTTATCTGCCGCGTGAGGCCAGCGTGTTGCAGGCCCATGACCCGGGTCATTTTGAGCGCGTGTTGCGGGAGCGCGCCTTGCATCCCGCAAGCCTGTCCCCCGAACTCAGCTTCCTTACCACTTCATGAAACTCAACATCGTCCCTGCCCGTACCGGCCTGACGTGGGTCAAGCTCGCCTTCAGGACCTTCCTGCGCCAACCGCTGGCCATGTCAGGGCTTTTTTTCATGTTCATGACCATGCTGTCGCTCGCCACACTGGTGCCTTTTATCGGTGCAGCCTTGGCACTGGCGCTGTTGCCTGCGGCCACGCTGGGCCTGATGGCCGCGACGCAGGAAGCGGCCAAAGGCAAGTTTCCGATGCCTTGGATTTTGATCAGTGCCTTTCGTGCTGGCCGCCAGCGTCTGAACGCCATGATGGTTCTGGGCGCCCTTTATGCCGGGGGCTTTCTGGCGCTGATGGCCATCTCCAGCCTGTTCGACGGCGGCCAGTTCGCCAAGCTGTACCTGATAGGCGGCAAGATCACTGAAGAGCTGGTCCGGCAAAGTGATTTTCAGACTGCGATGTGGGTCACCCTGGCGCTGTACCTGCCGCTCTCGATGATGTTCTGGCATGCACCGGCACTGGTCCACTGGCATGCGGTGTCGCCAGTCAAGAGCCTGTTTTTCAGTTTCACGGCATGCTACAAAAACTGGCGAGCCTTGACCGTTTATGGCATTGCCTGGACTGGCGTTTTCATGCTGGCCATGATGCTGGTGACGCTGACAGCCGCTCTGATGGGCAATGCAGCGATTGCGGCGATGGCGATGTTTCCCGTCGCATTGCTGCTGGTGGCGCTGTTTTTCACCTCGATTTACTTCACCTTTCAGGACAGCTTTGCCGACGCGGCGACCGACCCGACTCCTGCCTAGCCGGACTGTCGCAAGCTGCAGAACTGCAATTCAGACGGGGCGAACTTCGAGGATTTCGAATTCAGTCGCGTCCTGGTACACCTTGGCATCATGAAGCGCCAGATGCAGCAGGATTTTTGCAGCATGTGCCTTGATGACCCGGTGCAACAGGGCACCAATGACCACCAGCGGCAAACCGAACCACGGGTAACCGGACAGTCCCAGCGCCATGCCGATTCCAATCAGAGGCAGGGAAATGCCGACTACAAAAAGCCGATGTTTGACATATTTCTGCGCGCGCTCGGGATTGACAATCAAGCGGAATCGTCCCGCAGGCAGGCCCGCACAAAACGCTGCATGCGACACATAAATCGGAGGCGCATCGTCGGCAGGGGTCTCGGTCTGGATCATTTATTGCACCACTGTCAGTTTGGCCACACTCAGCGCCAGCCATTTCACACCGTGCCGGGTGAAATTGATCTGCGCCCGGGCGTCGTCACCGCTGCCTTCAAGCATCATCACCTTGCCCTCGCCAAACTTGGCATGAAAGACATGGATGCCGCTTTTCAGCCCATGCGCGGGGGCCTGGCGCTGGGTAGGGACAGCCGGATTGGCAAATCGTTCGGCAGCGCCATTTTTAGAAGAAAAAACACTGCTAGCCCA
Source organism: Polaromonas sp. (assembly GCA_031360565.1). Lineage (GTDB taxonomy): Bacteria > Pseudomonadota > Gammaproteobacteria > Burkholderiales > Burkholderiaceae_C > Polaromonas. The sequence goes on along the minus strand of JANMBW010000103.1, from coordinate 816 downwards.
GTCTTTTCGTGTGCCACATGCTCCTGAATCTGTAGCATCTCGCCACGGCGACGCGCCCATCCCCAGACCCGACGCAAAGCCCTGCTGTTTGGGCGTGATCCATTTCAGCGCTGCCTCGGGCAGCTCGCTGAAAAACCGGCTCTTGAGGTTGTAGCGGGTCTGGCCATGCAGCATGCGGGTTTGCGAATGGCTGAGATACAGCCGTTTGCGCGCTCGGGTAATGGCCACATACATCAGGCGGCGCTCCTCCTCGATTCCGCCATGGTCGCTGAGCGAATTTTCGTGCGGAAAGATGCCGTCCTCCAGCCCGGTGATGAACACGCAGTCAAACTCCAGCCCCTTGGATGAATGCACGGTCATCAACTGCACTGCGTCCTGGCCGGCCTGGGCCTGGTTGTCGCCCGACTCCAGCGCGGCATGCGTCAAAAACGCCACCAGCGGGCTCAGGGTCTCACCGGTGTCGAGATCAGGCGCTAAAAATTCCGGCAGCGGTTCGTCCAGCACCGCCGCCGGATCCAGTCCTTGGCTGGCGGGCGACTGGCTGAGCGAAGGCGCGCGCAGGGGGCTGCCCAGTTCATCGACCGGCAGCGCCACGGCATCGCGACCAAAGCCCTCCTGTCCGACAAACGATTCGGCAGCGTTGACCAGCTCGGCCAGATTTTCCAGCCTGTCCTGGCCTTCTTTCTCGAGCTTGTAGTGCTCTTCCAGGCCGCTGTGCTGCAGCACCAGCTCGATGATTTCGCGCAGCGTCAAGCCACTGGTCTGCTCCCGGAGCACGTCAATTTTGGCGACGAAAGCGCCCAGGTTGGTTCCCGC
>JANMBW010000098.1:0-2545 GCA_031360565.1 Polaromonas sp. | reverse complement strand
TATGGCGTCGATCCAGCCGCCATAACGGTGTCGCTGAGCGACAGCGTGGTGCGCTACGTGGTGGTGGCAACCAGCCCCAGTGGCGTCAGAAACGTGATGTACGAGGGCATTCGCTGCGCGACGGGAGAGTTCAAAACCTATGCCCGCTACCTGTCCGACGGCCGGTGGAGCCCAGTGGTCAATCCGCAGTGGCGTTCGATGTTTGAGTTGATGCCATCGAAACACGCGCTGCGCTTGGCCCAGGCTGGCGCTTGTGATGCTGCGGCGCCGGTCACGTCGGTCCGCGAGTTGGTCAGCCGACTTAAAAATACCCGGCCCTACGGGAATTAAGATTCCTGGGGCGCAGCTATCCGGGGGCCGCCAGGGCAGTATCGGGTGTTAACGGGCAAGGACCAGATTGGTTCTGTGCACCATCTCCGGCTCACCGGTGTAGCCCAGCAGTTTTTCAAATTCTGAAGACGGCTTGCGGCAGATCAGCCGGGCTTCAGAACTGGAATAGTTGGCCAAACCTCGCGCAATCTCGGACCCGTCAAGCTGCCGGATCGCAATCACGTCGCCGCGCGAAAATTCGCCCTGTACCGCGGTCATTCCAATGGGCAGCAGGCTTTTGCCTTCGTCACGCACTTTGCCCGCTGCTCCCGGATCCACCGTGACGGAGCCCCGCATCTGCAAGTGGTCAGCCATCCATTGTTTGCGGGCCTGATTTTTTTGGGTTTGCGCGACCAGCAAAGTGCCAATCGCTTCACCCTGGCTCAGGCGGATCAGCACTTGTGGCTCACGTCCCCAGGCGATGACGGTCGATGCACCCGAACCTGCGGCGCGCTTGGCAGCCAGGATCTTGGTGATCATGCCGCCGCTACCGATGCTGGAGCCCGCGCCGCCGGCCATCGCTTCGAGTGCGGCATCGCCGGCCTTGCCGACATGTACAAACTGGGCTGCCGGGTCTTTGCGCGGATCGGCGGTGTACAGACCTTTCTGGTCTGTCAGGATGATCAGCGCATCGGCCTCCACCAGGTTGGCCACCAGTGCGCCCAGCGTGTCGTTGTCGCCAAACTTGATTTCATCGTTGACAACGCTATCGTTTTCATTGATCACCGGAACGACGCCCATTTGCAGCAGCGCCAGCAGGGTGGTTCTGGCGTTGAGATAGCGCTCCCGGTCAGCCAGGTCCGCATGGGTCAGCAGGACCTGCGCGCTGCCGATGCCGTTTTCACGCAGCTTGGATTCATAGACCTGCACCAGTCCCATCTGGCCGACCGCCGCGGCAGCCTGCAGTTCGTGGATAGCTTTGGGTCGAGTAGACCAGCCCAGGCGTTTCATGCCTTCTGCAATCGCGCCGCTGCTGACCATGATCACTTCCCGGCCGTCCTTGACCAGGCTGGCCAGTTGCTCGCACCAATGCGCGATGGCTTCCGCGTCAAGACCCCGGCCTTCGTTGGTAACCAGGCTGGAGCCCACCTTGACCACAATGCGTCTGGCGTGAAGAAGTGCGGTAGAACCTGATGTTTCCTGCATTTTTAATGGCATTTGATGCGCAAGCCCAATGAAAATGGACCTATATTGCTATTTTTTAAGTAGCAAATGAATAGTTGGCGCTGGTCGGGTCAGTTGGATGAGGGCGGCTCGGGTGGTAGCACCACAAATCGCGGATCAACTTCTTCCACCGGTTGTTCGCTTTTCTGGACTTGCTTGACATGCTGGTAAATCGTTTTGATCAGCTGTTCGCAGCCTTCGCGGGTCAGCGCCGAAATTTCAAAAACCGGACCTTTGAACTTGAAGCGCTTGACAAAGTCCTTGACGATGTCAGCCCGCTTGTCGCTATCGACCATGTCGAGCTTGTTGAGCACCAGCCAGCGCGGCTTTTTATACAGGGCCTCGTCGTATTTTTTGAGCTCACCGACAATCGCTTTAGCCTGGGCGACCGGGTCGACGGTGTCGTCGAAAGGCGCCAGGTCAACGATGTGCAGCAGCAGGCGGGTGCGCTGCAAGTGGCGCAGAAACAGGTGCCCCAGGCCCGCGCCTTCAGACGCGCCTTCGATTAGACCCGGCAAATCTGCCACCACAAAACTCTGCTCGGGCCCGACCCGTACCACGCCCAGATTGGGATGCAGCGTGGTGAACGGATAGTCGGCAATTCGGGGTCGCGCATTGGAAACCGCTGTGATGAAGGTCGACTTGCCGGCATTGGGCATGCCGAGCAGGCCAACGTCCGCCAACACCTTGAGTTCCAGTTTCAGACTTTTGCGCTCGCCTGGCCAGCCCGGCGTCTTGCTGCGGGGCGCGCGGTTGGTCGAACTCTTGAAGCGCAGATTACCGAAACCACCGTCGCCACCTTTGGCAATCAGTACCTGCTCGCCGGGCACCAGCAGCTCGAACAGGGTTTCGCCGGTTCAGCATCGGTCAGGATGGTGCCAACCGGCATTTTGAGAATGATGTCATCGCCCTTGGCGCCAAACATGTCGGAGCCCATGCCATGTCCGCCGTTTCTGGCCTCATGCCGGCGTGAAAAGCGAAAGTCGACCAGCGTGTTCAGATTGACGTCTGC
>JANMBW010000075.1:0-1666 GCA_031360565.1 Polaromonas sp. | reverse complement strand
CTCCGATGCGCCGCGCGCCCTCAGGCCGCCGAGACGGCAATCCGCCGCGTTTGGGCCTGCGCCTGTTTGGGGATGCGCAGGGTCAGCACACCATCTTTGAGCTTGGCATCGATTTTGGTGGCGTCCAGTTCGCGGGTGAGGTTGAAGCTGCGCCGATAACGCGGAACCCGAACTTCGGCATAGATTTCTTCCAGCCCGTCTGGAATCTGCGGCTGCACATTGCCTTCGACCCACAGCGTATCGCCCTCGACTGACAACTCCAGCTTGTCCTTTGGCACGCCTGGCATGTCCGCCAGCAAGGTGATGCCAGACTCATCCTCGAACACGTCCACGGCAGGTAGCGCCGTACGCTGCTGCTCCCGCTCCCGGGCGGTCTGCGTTGCTTGTTTCTTGTCGCTCATGATGGATTCTCCTCAAGGATGAATGGCGTCACTGCACGGTGATGCGCTTGGGTTGCTCGGATTCACGACGCGCAATGCTGACCTGAAGCACGCCGTCGCGGTAGCTGGCCTGGATTTTTTCTGGATCGACGTCGTCAGGGAGCGAGATCGCCCGGGTAAAACTGCCGACGCCACGCTCCCTGGCGTAGACATTGACCTTAGCCTGATCGCCGTTTAACAGGGACGGGCGCTCGCCTGCGATGCGCAGGACGCCGCGGTCGAGCGAGACATCGATCTTCGACGCATCCAGGCCGGGCGCAAACGCATAGATCTCGACGCTGTTGGGGGTGCGTCCGACATTCACGGCCGGTGCGGTGCCCGACGCGACCGAGCGGATGCTGCTCGGCAGGCCAGAGACGCCAAACACATCATCCATTTCACGGCGCAGGCGCTCAAATTGGCCGAACAGACTGTTGGGATAGTTCAACATGGCTTCATACATGGTGTGTCCTCCGTTTCAGTGGTAAAAACCGGCTGGAATTTCAAAATCAGCCGACTCATTAGCCGATATCGGTGGCACTTTTTTGATTTCAAGCGCCTTTCCCGACGGACCAAAACGCTATATTTTTAATAGCATAATAGTCAGGCCTTTTAAGGGCTAGCACCCAATTTGACCCAAAAAAAGCGCCCTCAGGCGCTTTCGGTAAGAGCGGTCAGGTCAGCCGCCTTGTTTCGGCCGCTTGCCAGGGTTCTTTTTGCTGCGGGTGTGCGAGCCGCGCTCCAGGCTGACTTTTTGTCCATGGCCGGTGGTAATCGTGTAACCATTGGGCGGCACGGGCTTGGGGGCACAGATGTCGGCTTCGACTCTGATCTTTTTGGGCATGAGGAACTCCAGTTGAAAAGGGCTTAACCGTATATTTTAAGGCACGACCGGTCTGGCGACCAGCCGCCGGACATCGGCCAGACTACTCCGGCTGGCGTAGCGGCAAATTGATCAACAAGTTCTGCGGCTTGAGTTTGACCACGCCGTCAGCATTCATCATCAGGGCCAGATAGACCGGCTTGCCCGCTACATCCTCGCGCATGTCGCGCGGATCGACAAAGTCCAGCCGGAACAGACTCACCAGGCGCTGCAGGCGGGCCGGCTCGACTTCACGGCCCTCGTACAAATCATTGAGCAGCGCGGTTGCCTCCGCGTCCAGCCCGACATGCCAGCGCCAGGCCGGATCATCAATTTCTTGCAGTGGCCGCACCGTCACCTCCACTCCCAGGAAATGCCGCACCCA
>JANMBW010000064.1:0-7067 GCA_031360565.1 Polaromonas sp. | reverse complement strand
CGAAAAGTCTTACGGGCCAGCGCATCGGAGTAGTTTCGCCACAGCCGCCAGCCATACCAGCTGAAACCACTGCTCAACACCACCGCCACAATCAGGTACAACCAGCTGCTCATGCCAAAGGCGAAGGGCATCAGACAAGCTGGGAACAAGACCAGGGTGTACAGAAACACCTGGAGCCGAGTGAACTCGTTGCCGTGCGTCACCGGCAACATCGGGAGGCCAGCCTTGCGGTAGTCTTCCACCCGATACAGCGCCAGCGCCCAGAAGTGCGGTGGCGTCCACAAAAAGATGATCAAAAATAAAATTAGCGCCTCGGGGCTGACGGTATTGGTCATGGCCGCCCAGCCGAGCACTGGCGGCATGGCACCGGAGGCACCGCCAATCACGATGTTTTGGGGCGTCATCGGTTTCAGAATGACGGTGTAGATCACCGCGTAGCCGACAAAGGTGGCAAAGGTCAGCCACATCGTCAGCGGATTGACCCACAGGTACAAAATGACTGATCCCACCGCGCACAGCGCTGCAGAAAAAGCAAGCGTCAGCGGGTTGCTGATTTGCCCCTGGGCCGTGGCTCGCCATGACGTCCGCTTCATTCGCGCATCAATGCCCTGTTCAACCAGGCAATTGAAGGCAGCGGCGGCGCCTGCCACCAGCCAGATGCCGACGCAGGCAATCAGACCCAGCTGAAGTTCCGCCCAGCCGGGTACGCCTGGCACCGCCAGCACCATACCGATCAGCGCACAAAACACGATCAGTTGAACCACTCGGGGTTTGGTGAGCGAGTAAAACTGCCGGAATTTGGACGGCTGCCAGCCAACCGGATGGGTGACAGCGCCGGGCAGCGCAGACGACGAAGACGATTTCATGTCGACAGCTTTACCGTGGTGGCCGAGACACCGATAGAGGCGTTGAGGTTAAGGTTAGCGTTCACATTGACTGGCCCGGTGACAGGGGCGCTTCGGGTGGCCTTGATGCTGCGCAAAACCAGGCCGGTCAGCACCACCACCAGTGCTGCGGCGCCACCAGTATGCGCCACCGCTGCCACCAGCGGCCAACCCAGCAAGACATTGCCCAGGCCGGTGGCCACCTGCAACAGGGCCAGTCCACCCAGCCATTTGGCAGGCGTGCGCAGCTCGGTGACTCGGTACAGCTTTACAGTGAGAGCCAGCAGGGCCCCAAAAACAAGATACGCGCTCAGACGGTGAACATAGTGAATGGCGGTCAGCGCCTGAAAACTGATGTTCTCGCCCGACCCGCCTACGCCCAACGCCCGCCACAGAGTGAAGCCCTGACTGAAATTCATATCGGGCCAAAACGAGTTCTGGCAAGTCGGAAAATCCGTGCAGGCGAGCACGGCGTAGTTGGTACTGACCCAGCCGCCGAGCGCAATTTGCAGCCACAGCAGGGCAAACGTACACCACAACAGCCGGTGCGCTGCGCTACCCAGGCGGACCGGCAACTGGCCACCGGACGCCTGCGCGTAGCGCACCGCTTGGGCCTGCAGCAATGCCAGCAGCGCCATGCCGCCCAGCAGATGCAAGGTCACGATGGCTGGGAACAATTTCATGGTCACGGTGAGCGCGCCAAAGGCCCCTTGCAGGCAGACCCACAGCAAGGACACGCTGGGCCACCACGGCGAGATGTGACTGCGCCTGCGCTCCAGCCAACTGGCCGCCGTGAGCGTCAGGATCAACACGCCGACACCCGTCGCCAGATACCGGTGAATCATTTCAATCCAGGCTTTGGGATGCGTCACAGGTCCACTGGGCAAGGCGGCCTGTGCGGCGTCGATGTGCAGCTGCGCGCCAACCGGACTGGCATGTCCATAGCAACCCGGCCAGTCAGGGCAACCCAAACCGGAATCCGTCAAGCGGGTGAAGGCGCCAAACATCACCAAGTCAAATGTCAAAAACAGCGTCAGCAGGGTAAGCACCCGCAGGCGTTGCACTGGCGTGGCCTGGCGCTTGCGCAAACCTACCCACAAAAGCGGACCCAAGGCTACGATCAGGCCCATCATCATCAGGCGAAAAGCCGGACTGAAGTCGTAAAGCGCTGAAGTGGCCATAACGTCAGCGACCGTCTTTGTCCCAGCTGGCTGAAGCGCGCAGCAGCCGATCCAGGTCTCGTTTGGCTTTGGCGGCACCAGCGGCGTCCATGTTGGCCGGAAAACGCATCATCAGGTTGCCGAGCGGATCGACCAGATATAGATGGTCTTCCATGCGCTGACCCGCCGCGGGTGGAAGCCACCGAGCCAGGTCTTCGGCTGGTACTCTGAGCACGGTAGAAGCGGCCAGCGCAGGACCGAGCCGGCTGTCAGGGTGTGCGCCATCGGTGACCAGCCAGACCCGATCGAGGCGCTCTTTCTCGCGACCCATGGCCTCACGCAGCTGGCGCTGAAAGTAAAGACGCTGCTGGCACGCGCTGTCGCAGGCGGCACTGGCAACACTCATCAACAGCCACTGGCCTTTGAGCGCCGTCAACTGCCCGGCTCGGCCATCGAGGGTCTGGGTTGCCAGGGCAGGAAGAGGCCGCTGCGGATTGACGAGCTCACCAAAGTTACGCCGGCCTTCGGGCCGAATCACGTAGTAGGTGAAATAAGACAGTAGCACCGGCGCGGCACAAACCAGCAGCACCGTGATCATTTTCCAGCGGCCCGACGCGGTGTGACTGGCGGCATCGCGCATGGCGGCGTCAGGCACTGACATGGCGTGAACCGTCAGGCCCAGCGGTTCGTCGTGGGTGGTCTGGCTGCGTGACATGGCGGGTGCAGAAAGATGATCAGTGTGTCGTTGGGTCACAGCAAAGGTCAAGAAGATGCAGGGGCTAACTGGCAGAGTTAAAACTTCGACAAGGGGTTGCGGGATTGTTTGCCTGCGCGGCCTTGCGTACGCCAGGGCGTGATGACTTGAAACCACGCATACAACAGGACAACCAACGCGCACAGTCCAAACCACTGAAAAGCATAGCCGTAGTGTTTGTCCACACCCAGATTGGGGGCTGCCCAGTCACGCAAGAGGCCATCGCTGGCGACGCCGGTTTGTAGCAGAGACACTTGGAGCAGTGGCAAAGCGAGTTCTCCTGCAAGCGACGTCATGTCGACATTTTGCCGGATTCGACCTTTTTCCACGCCTTTGAATTCGTAAAGCTTGGATGGCGGCGGGGCAATCCGGCCCATCACAGTCACAGTACCGGCTGGCGTCTGCACCTCCGGTACATGCGAGCGATCGGTGAAATCGCGTTGCACCCATCCGCGTTGAACCAAAATCACCTGAGCAGTGCCCTCCAGAGCCAGCGGTGTCAACACCACAAAACCGCTCTTGTTTTTCATCGGGCGGTTGTCCAGAAAAAGGGTGTGCTCGGCCCGCCAGACCCCCCGGAGGGCGGCAGGTCTATGGATGGCGTCCACCACGTTTTTAAAACTGCTGAGACCCTTTGCATCGAGCACCGCCTGTTCGGCACGAAGGTCGACCGCCGCCTGCAGCGCTACTTTTTGTGCGGCGCGCCGCAACTGCCATTGACCCAGCGAGAACGTGACGGCCGCAACCAGCAGTGCCGCAACCGTCACCAGCCAAAACCGTACACCGGGCAGGCTTGGTGTCATGGGTTGATAATCCTGCCCATGACAGTCCTGGTCGCTCTCGCTTTCTTGGCCATTTTGGGCAGTCTTGCCACCGCACTTTTTTTCATGATGAAAGACGGTACCGATGGCAAAGCCAAAACCAACAACATGGCGCGTGCCCTGGCATTCCGCGTCGGATTTTCAATATTGCTGTTTGCGTGCATTTTGATTGCCTGGAAACTGGGCTACATACAGCCAACCGGTCTGCCTGTGGGCAAATAGACTGAATCCAAGCTCAAAAAGAAAGGCCGCTTGATCGCGGCCGTTTTTTTTCGTCAGCTCACTATGCCGAGCGTCCTGCGGCCGCTATGCGGTCGCAGGGGACCCGCAGACTTCAGAGCCAATACACCAGGATATACAGACCAAGCCACACCACGTCCACAAAGTGCCAGTACCAGGCCGCACCTTCAAAGCCGAAATGCTTGTCAGCAGTGAAATGACCCTTTTGCAGGCGCAAGGTGATGAACAGCAACATCAACATGCCCACGAAAACGTGGAAGCCGTGAAAACCGGTCAGCATGTAGAAGGTCGAGCCGTAAACGCCGGAGCTGAGCTTGAGGTTGAGGTCGGAATAAGCGTGGCTGTATTCGTAGCCCTGGACCCCTAAAAAAATCATGCCGAGAAGAACTGTCGCCCACATGAAGCCTATGGTTTTGGCCCGATGGTTTTCGCGCAAGGCGTGGTGTGCAATCGTCATCGTCACGCCAGAACTCAACAACAACGCGGTGTTGATGGTGGGCAACCAGAACGGACCGACCGTCTGAAAGGGCTCGACAATGTCAGCCGGAGAGGCCGTGGCACCTGGCACAGAACTCGGCCACACTGCCTTGAAATCCGGCCAGAGCAGGGTATTTTCAAGGTTGCCCAGCTCTGGTACAGAGTGAACGCGTGCCCACCACAGCGCGGTGAAGAAAGCACCGAAAAACATGACTTCTGAAAAAATGAACCAGCTCATGCTCCAGCGGAAGGACAGATCGATCTTGTACCCGTACAAGCCCCCTTCGCTTTCGCGAATCGACTCGGCAAACCACTGGAACAGTGTGCCCAGCCAAATTACCATGCCGAGCGCCAGAGAATAAGCGCCCCAGCTGGCCCCGTTGACCCACTGGCTTGCACCCAGAATGACAAAAAACAGGCCAGTTGACGCCATGACGGGGTGGCGCGACGGTGCCGGCACATAGTAGTGAGGCACTGCCGGCGTGGCACCTGAAGAGGCTACTGTAGACATTCCCAACTCCTGTTCTCGCTAAATCCAAAAATCAAATGACTGGCACATGACACGTTACCGGGACGGCTACTTGCCAGCGACCCAGGTAGCCAGAAGGATCAGGCTACCCACAAAAAAGACCACGCTGATCAGACCCATCAAGACAATGTGCAGCGGGTTCAACTGCTCACCGTCCTTGATCGACTCACCTCGGGCACGCAAACCAACAAATGACCACAGAACCGCTCTGAAAGTCCGCAAGAGCGAACCTTTGCGCAGGTGCACAGGAGCTGCCGAAGGCTTTGCCGGGGCAGTCATGCGCCCGACGTCCCCACCGTCAACGCCGTAGTGGTGGCTGCGGGCGCGCGATTTGCCTGCGGCGCTGCGGGCGTCTTGCCGCCCACCTCAAAAAAAGTATAAGACAGCGTAATGGTGCTGACATCACGGGACAATTTGGGATCAATCACAAATGCCACCGGCCACTGCTTTTTCTCGCCGGGGGCCAGAGTGTACTGGCTGAAGCAAAAGCATTCGAGCTTGTTGAAATGCGTGGCGGCCTGGGACGGCGCATAGCTTGGAATGGCCTGTGCCGAGATCGTGCGGTTTTGCCGGTTCTCAAACTCGTACATCACCGTGGTGAGCTCGCCCGGGTGGACAACCACAGCGTTTTGGGCTGGCTTGAAGTGCCAGGGGCCACGTGCGTTGGCATCAAACTCGATGGTGACCGACCGGGTCCGGTCAATTTGCGTGTTGACGGGCCGCTGTGGCCCCGCACCAGCAATTTGCCGCTCGGCCAATGCCAAAACATTGATTCCGGTCATTTCGCAAATCGCCTGATACAGCGGAACGAGCGCATAGCCAAAGCCGAACATGCCCAACACGATGACTGCGAGCTTGCCGACCATTTTTGAGTTTTCACGCTGGAGTTGCATCACCAGTCAAAGCCCAAAAATAATCGACTTGGCCATGAAGCCGGCAAAAAACACGAAGGCCACAGAGGCCAGCGTCAAGGCCAGCTTGAGATTGCTTTTCTTTTGCTCGGGTGTCATGGCGTTTAACGGTCAACCAATTTGGGTTTTAGCCAATTACCCGATTTGCCGCAGCATTCAGACGTGGCGGTGTCTCATAAGTGTGAAAGGGTGCAGGTGAGGGAACCTCCCATTCCAGACCTTCTGCGCCTTTGCCGGTCTCGTCCACCCAAGGATTCTGTTTGGCTGCTGCACCTTTGCCACGCATCGCCGGGATCACGATAAACAGGAAGAAATAAACCTGGGCAAATCCGAACAGGAATGCGCCGACGCTGGCGATAGCGTTGAAGTCGGCGAACTGCATCGGGTAATCGGCATAGCGGCGTGGCATACCCGCCAGTCCGAGAAAGTGCATGGGGAAAAAGGTGATGTTGAAAGAAATCAGCGACCACCAGAAATGAATTTTTCCGCGGGACTCCGAATACATCACGCCGGTCCACTTGGGGCTCCAGTAGTAATAGCCGGCAAACATGGCGTACAGCGAGCCCGCCACCAAAACGTAATGGAAGTGAGCTACCACGTAGTAGGTATCGTGCAACTGGATATCGATAGGGGCCACGGACAAGATCACGCCGGTCAGACCGCCCATCGTGAAGACGAATATGAAACCTACCGCGAACAACATGGGGGTTTCAAAAGTCATCGAACCCTTCCACATGGTGGCAATCCAGTTGAACACCTTGACGCCGGTCGGCACGGCAATCAGCATGGTCGAATACATGAAGAAGAGCTGACCGGTGACCGGCATGCCGCTTGTAAACATGTGGTGCGCCCAGACCACGAAGCTCAAAATGGCGATGGAACCTGTGGCATAAACCATGGACGCATAGCCAAACAGGCGTTTGCGCGAAAACGCGGGAATCACCTGGCTGATGATGCCGAATGCCGGCAAGATCATGATGTACACCTCAGGGTGGCCGAAGAACCAGAAAATATGCTGGTACATCACCGGGTCGCCGCCGCCAGCGGGGTTGAAAAAGCTGGTGCCAAAGTGGCGGTCGGTCAGCGTCATGGTGATGGCGCCGGCCAGCACGGGCATGACGGCGATCAGCAGGTAAGCCGTGATGAGCCAGGTCCAGCAGAACATCGGCATTTTCATCAGCGTCATGCCGGGCGCGCGCATGTTCAGGATGGTCACAATGATGTTGATCGAACCCATGATGGACGACGCGCCCAGCAAGTGCAGTGCAAAAATGCTCGAGTCCATCGAAGG
>JANMBW010000049.1:0-8492 GCA_031360565.1 Polaromonas sp. | reverse complement strand
CGTCCTGACCTCGCAGGCGACGATCGCCGGCTACCGCGCGGTCTTGCTCGCGGCCGACGCGATGCCGCGGCTGTTCCCGATGCTGATGACGGCGGCGGGCACGATCAAGGCCGCGCGGGTGGTGATCCTGGGCGTCGGCGTCGCCGGCCTGCAGGCGATAGCCACGGCCAAGCGCCTGGGCGCGGTGATCGAAGCCAGCGACGTGCGGCCGAGTGTGAAAGAGCAGGTTGAATCGCTGGGCGGCAAGTTCATCGATGTGTCGTATGACACGCCGGAAGAAAAAGAAGCGGCCGTGGGGGTTGGCGGCTATGCCAAGCCGATGCCACCAAGCTGGCTCGAGCGGCAAAAGGTCGAGGTCGCCAAACGCGTGGCGCTGGCTGATGTGGTGATCACCACGGCGCTGATTCCGGGTCGCCCCGCGCCGGTGCTGGTGACCGAAGAGATGGTCAAGGCGATGAAACCCGGCAGCGTGATTGTTGACCTGGCCGCGCCGCAGGGCGGCAACTGCCCGCTGACCGAGCCTGGCAAAACCGTCGTCAAGCATGGCGTGACGCTGATCGGCCAGACCAATGTGCCGGCATTGGTTGCGGCAGATGCCAGCGCGCTGTATGCGCGTAACCTGCTCGACTTTCTAAAGCTCATCATCACCAAGGAAGGCGAGTTGAAGATCGACATGGAAGACGATATCGTGGCGGCCTGCCTGATGACGCAAGCCGGTGAAGTGAAAAGAAAATAAACAAAAACCCCGTTTGCCCTGAGCCTGACCGAACAGTTGCGCAGCCTCAGCGGGAGCGGATACGGAGAACACCATGGAAGCAGTTTCCCCCACCATCCTCAACCTGATCATTTTCGTATTGGCCATTTATGTCGGCTACCACGTCGTGTGGACCGTCACGCCCGCGCTGCACACGCCGCTGATGGCGGTGACCAATGCCATTTCGGCGATCGTGATCGTCGGCGCCATGCTGGCGGCAGCGCTGACTGAAACCACACTCGGCAAGTCCATGGGCGTGCTGGCTGTGGCACTCGCCGCGGTCAACGTTTTCGGCGGATTTCTGGTGACCCGACGAATGCTGGAGATGTTCAAGAAAAAAGAAAAAAAGGCAGCCCCTGCAGCTGAAGGAGTTTCCAAATGAGCATGAATCTGGTCACACTTCTGTATCTGGTCGCCAGCGTCTGTTTCATCCAGGCGCTCAAGGGTCTGAGCCATCCGACCACGTCGATCCGCGGCAATATGTTTGGCATGGTTGGCATGGCGATTGCCGTCTTCACCACTGCCGCGTTAATTGTTGAAATTTCTGGCGGCAAGGCTCAGGGCATGGTCTGGGTGCTGCTCGGCGTAGTGGTCGGCGGCGGTTATGGTGCCTACCGCGCCAAGACCGTCGAAATGACCAAAATGCCCGAACTGGTGGCGTTTTTCCACAGCATGATCGGTCTTGCTGCGGTGTTCATTGCCGTCGCTGCGGTGGTGGAGCCTTGGGCTTTCCAGATCGTCGCAAAGGGCGCAGCGATTCCGGCGGGTAACCGGCTCGAGTTGGCACTCGGATCGGTGATTGGCGCAATCACCTTCAGCGGTTCAGTGATTGCGTTTGGAAAATTGTCGGGCACCTACAAGTTCCGGCTGTTTCAAGGCGCGCCGGTGCAGTTTGCCGGCCAGCACAAAATCAACCTGGTGCTTGGCCTGATCCTGCTGGCCAATGTGGTGATGTACACCGTCACGGGCAACCCAATGTTTTTTGCCATCGCCACGCTGATGGCTTTTGTGATGGGTGTGCTGATCATCATCCCGATCGGCGGCGCCGACATGCCAGTGGTGGTGTCCATGCTCAACAGTTACTCCGGCTGGGCGGCGGCAGGTATTGGCTTCAGTCTGAACAACGCCATGCTGATCGTCGCCGGTTCACTGGTGGGCTCGTCCGGTGCCATCCTGAGCTACATCATGTGCAAGGCCATGAACCGCTCGTTCTTCAATGTGATTCTGGGTGGTTTTGGTGGCGAAGCGACGACCGCTGCAGCCGGCTCGGCCGTGCAACGCTCGGTCAAGAGCGGCAGTGCCGACGATGCGGCCTTTGTGCTGGGCAATGCCGAGACGGTGGTGATCGTGCCCGGCTACGGCCTGGCTGTCGCGCGCGCCCAGCATGCCGTGAAGGAACTGGCCGCCAAGCTCACCGAAAAGGGCATCACCGTCAAGTACGCCATCCACCCGGTGGCAGGGCGCATGCCCGGTCACATGAACGTGCTGCTGGCCGAGGCCGAGGTGCCCTACGACCAGGTGTTTGAGATGGAAGACATCAACGGCGAGTTCGGCCAGGCCGACGTCGCCATCATTTTGGGCGCCAATGACGTGGTCAATCCCGCCGCCCATGTGAAGGGCAGCGCCATCTACGGCATGCCGATTCTGGAGGCCTACAAGGCCAAGACCGTCATCGTCAACAAGCGCTCGATGGCCGCCGGGTATGCCGGCCTGGACAATGAACTTTTCTACATGGACAAGACCATGATGGTGTTTGGCGACGCGAAGAAAATCATTGAGGACATGGGCAAGGCCATCGAATAAGCCCGAAAGATTTGGCATTGCAACCGGGGACCCTGTCGGAGCGATGCCATCTTCCGTAGGGGATAGGCTTGAGATGAGGGGGACGTGCAGACCGTAATGGAGCAGACCAGCATGAATGCATCAACCCTCGATCGACCCTGGCTCAAGTCCTATCCCGAGGGCGTCCCGGCGGATATCGACGCTTCGGCCTACCCCTCGCTGGTGGCGTTGATGGAAGAAAGCTTCGGCCAGTACCGCGATCGGGTGGCCTACAGCTTCATGGGTAAGTCCGTCACCTTTGCCCAGATTGATCAGCTGTCGCTGGCTTTGGGTGCCTACTTCCAGAGCCTCGGTCTGGTGCAGAGCGATCGCGTCGCGATCATGATGCCCAACGTGCCCCAGTATCCGGTGGCCGTCGCCGCCACCTTGCGAGCGGGTCTGGTGGTGGTCAACGTCAATCCCTTGTACACCCCGCGGGAACTCGAGCACCAGCTCAAGGATTCCGGCGCCAAAGCCATCGTCATCATCGAAAACTTTGCCCACACCCTGGAGCAGTGCATCGGCAGCACGCCTATCAAGCATGTGGTGCTATGCGCCATGGGCGATCAGCTTGGCCTGCTCAAAGGCGCGCTGGTCAATTTTGTGGTGCGTAGCGTCAAAAAGATGGTGCCTGCTTTCCTTTTGCCGGGGGCCATACCCTTCAACGATGCGGTAGCCCGCGGCAGGCGGGTCCAGCTTGAGCGCCCCACAATTCGACCCGACGATGTAGCGGTGCTGCAATACACTGGCGGAACAACCGGCGTGTCCAAAGGTGCGGTACTGCTGCATCGCAACGTGATTGCCAATGTGCTCCAGTCCGAGGCCTGGAATGCTCCGGCCATGACCAGCCTTCCGCCCGGGACGCAGGTGGTGTATGTCTGTGCCTTGCCGCTGTACCATATCTTTGCGTTCACCGTGAACATGATGCTGGGCATGCGGACCGGCGCCAAAAACATCCTGATCCCCAATCCCCGCGATTTTGCGGCCGTGCTCCACGAGCTGTCCAGGCACCAGATCCACACCTTCCCGGCGGTCAATACCCTTTTCAATGGTTTGGCCAACCATGCCGACTTCGACAAGGTGGACTGGTCGCATCTGAAAGTGTCGCTGGGTGGCGGCATGGCCGTGACCAGCGCCGTAGCGGCACTCTGGCTGAAGAAAACCGGTTGCCCGATTTGCGAGGGTTACGGATTGTCTGAAACATCCCCCTCGGCCAGTTGCAACCCCACCAACAGCAAGACGTTCACAGGCACCATCGGTGTGCCGATTCCCAGCACCTGGTTCAAGTTGCTTGATGATGACGGCAATGAGGCAGCACCCGGTCAGCCCGGCGAGATTGCCATCAAGGGCCCGCAGCTGATGGCGGGTTACTGGCAACGCCCCGACGAAACCGCCAAGGTCATGACGCCAGATGGCTACTTCAAATCCGGCGACATTGGCGTGCTGGACGATCAGGGCTTCTTCAAGATCATTGATCGCAAGAAAGACATGATTCTGGTCAGTGGTTTCAAGGTTTACCCGAATGAGGTGGAAGAGGTCGTCACCATGCTCGACGGCGTGCTGGAGTGTGCCTGCGTGGGGGTCGCCGACGATCAATCGGGCGAGGCGGTCAGGCTGGTCATTGTCAAAAAGGATCCGTCCTTGACAGAGGCCCAGGTGCGTGAGTACTGCAAAACCAAGCTCACCGGCTACAAGCAGCCCAAAGTCGTGGAGTTCCGCGCCGACCTGCCCAAAACGCCAGTGGGCAAAATTTTGCGCCGGGAGCTGCGAACGACTTGAAGACGTCAAAGTGCCTTGATGACGACTAAGAACCCAGAACAGCTGGCTTTTCCCTTGCATGTCGAGGTTCAGGGCACCGGGCAGCCGGTGGTGTTGATGGCCGGTCTGGGCGGACTCGGCGCTTTCTGGCAGCCTGTGATGGATCGGCTGGCAGACCGCTTCATGTGCATCACTTTCGATCACCCCGGCATGGGGCGAAGCGCGCCGTGCACGGTCCACAGCATCGAGCACATTGCGGCTGAAGTCGTCCGAATGCTCGATCAGCTGGGCCTGGCATCAGCGCATTTTGTCGGGCACTCTACTGGCGGACTGGTGGCGCAGGTTCTGGCGCTGGACCATGCCCAGCGGGTTGAACGGGTGGTTCTCAGTGCTACTTGGGCGCGGCCGGATCGGCGCTTTCGCGACCTTTTTGAAACCCGGCGCGCAGTGCTTGAGCGCGCGGGTTTCGCGTCATACAACGCGATGGCCAGATTGCTGGGCTATCCGGCCGACTGGTATGAGGCCAGATTGGCCAGCGATGCGCCGATCAATTTCAATGCCGCATCCGACGGCGACCAGGCTACCGCCGTGGCCCGAATCAACATGCTGCTGGGGTTTGACCGAGCCGATGCATTGGGCGGTATACGGGCACCGGTGCTGATCATCGGTGCCAGTGACGATGCCATCGTGCCTTACTACCACTCGCAAGATCTTTTAAAAAGAATCTCGCATGCTAGTCTGCTGGGGTTGCAGGGCGGTCATTTCCTGCCGCAAACCCAGACAGAGCAATATGTGACTGCGCTGGAAGCCTTTCTGCAGGAAAGTGCCTGAGCGCCATTCGGCTGCCCCCATCGAGGGTCGCGAATAAAATAATTTTGTGTTCCGGAATCTGCCGACATCCCGTCAAAGGAAATTGATCATGACCCTTCCGTGCAAAGCCTCGCTTCGAAAACTTCTGGCCGGTACCGGCATGCTGCTGGCGCTCGCCGCTCACGCCGCCGACCCGTGGCCGACTCGGCCGATCAAGATCGTGATTCCTTTCTCGGCGGGTGGCGTGCAGGACACACTGGCGCGCTCCATCTCGAACGAGCTGGGCGCAGCCCTCGGTCAGCCAGTGATTGTCGAGAACCGGCCGGGCGCGGGCGGCACAGTCGCCACCAGCATGGTCGCCAAGTCGGCGCCGGATGGCTACACGTTGGTGCTGGCGGCCGCCAGCCACACCATCAATGGCACCCTCTATCCCAAACTGAACTATGACCCGGTCAAAGACTTTGTCGGTGCCGCCTACCTGGGTAACTCCAGTTACATCATGGTGGTCAATGCCGGCTTGCCGGTCAAAAATGTGGCTGAATTCGTGTCCTATGCCAAGGCCAGACCCGGCCAGCTGAATTACGCTACGGCGGGCGCTGGCAGCGCAACGCATCTGGCGATGGCCTACTTCAATAGCATGGCGGGGCTAGACATCGTCAACATCCCGAGCAAGGGTGCGGGTGAAGCGATGACGGAGGTGCTGGCCGGTCGCTCGCACGTGATGGTCAATGCCAACAACATTGCCCTGCCTTTTGCCAAAGACAGCCGCGTACGCCTGCTCGGCGTGACCTCCGAGAAACCTTCACCTTTCGTTCCCGGCGTGGAACCGATGGCCACGGCCGTTCCAGGTTATACCTTTGACACTTGGTTCGGTTTGCTGGCGCCGGCGGGCCTGCCGCAGGACGTTGTCAACAAGCTCAATTCTGAAGTGGCGAAATTGGTCAAACGGCCGGAAATCATCGAGCGCCTGCACAAACAGGGTATCGAGCCTGGCAGCATGGGCCCAGAAGACTTTGCGCAGCTGTTGCGCAAGGATTTTGACCGCATGGCCAAGATCGTGAAAATTTCGGGTGCCAAGGTGGATTGAGTTCCGCGAAGCGGCGCGCTTAATGGATTTTGCTATAAATAAAATAGCTTAAAGCCTAATGGCAATGCTGGCTAGAGCCTTAAAAGCCTTACTTTAACCAGCCGCGCCGCCTGAAATACCACATCGGTACCACGGCGCTGGCGATCATCAGGATCAGCGCATACGGGTAGCCATAGGTCCATTCCAGCTCGGGGAAAAAACCTTTGAAGTTCATGCCGTAGACGCTGGCAATCAGGGTAGGCGGGAGCAGCGCAACACTGGCGACCGAGAAAATCTTGATGATCTTGTTCTGATTGATGTTGATGAAACCCACTGTGGCGTCCATCAAAAAGTTGATCTTGTCGAACAAAAAAGCGGTGTGCGAATCGAGCGAGTCGATATCGCGCAAAATCTGCCTGGCCTCCTCAAACTGCTCGGTACTGAGCATTTTGCTGCGCATCATGAAGCTGAGCGCGCGGCGCGTATCCATCATGTTGCGACGAATGCGGCCACTCAGGTCTTCGTGGCGGGCAATCGCACCCAGCACCTCGCCGGCCAGCGCATCGGTCACGTCGCCCGCCAGCACCTGGGCGCTGACCTTTTCCAGCGCAATGTAAATGCCCTCCAGCGTGTCGGCGGAGTACTCGGCATCGGCATCAAACAGCTTGAGCAAGACTTCTTTGGCGTCTTCAATCAGTCCCGGCGCCCGCCGCGCCCGCATGCGCAGCAGCCTGAAGACCGGCACGTCTTCATCGTGGATGGAAAACAGCACGCCCTTGCTTTTCAGGTCGTCATTGACGAGATTCAAAATAAAGGCCACCCGAACAGTGCGGGGCTCGTCTTCATCGGCGATCAAGAAGTCGGAGCGAATGTGCAGTTCGCCGTTGTCTTCTTCGTAAAAGCGCGCGGACTCTTCAATGTCCTCGTCCATCGCGTCTTCCGGAATCGACAGGCCGTAGTACTGTTTGATCCAGCGTTTTTCTTCAAGGGTTGGCGATTCGAGATCGACCCAGATGGGCTGAAACTTGGACAGCTCTTCCAGAGATTCGATTTCTTCCTGAAAAAGCCTGCCGTTGGCAAGCGAGAAAATATTGAGCATGACTGAAGGCGTATGAGCTTCAAGCGCCAGCCATGCTGTGCGCTCCTGCCCGGTGCAAGAAGGAGTGAGGTAAAAGTGCCAACGCTTTCAACCCCATCCCACGACATTCTTCGTCAGGCTCTGGCGTTGGAAGCTAGCCCGTACTGCTGCTGTCCAAGGATTTCTCCGTAGTGAATCTGGCGCGATTATGGCATTTGATGCGTGTTTTATCCATATCCTTACGCAGCAAAAAAGGCCAGCAAGTCGTCTTGCCGGGCACGGGCATCGTGCTCACCCAGGGCGATCAAGGCCTGAACAAAGCCCGGCTCAAATAACAGATAACTGGCGAGCGCAGCGCCGTTCGGACTGCCTTTGTCGCCCAAGGCGCCTAGACCGGCCAGCGCGTTGTAGGTCGCGGACGGCAACTCGGTTGCATGCGCCTGGGCCAGCGCGTCGAGCGACTGCGACGGTGCAATGGCCAGCACATCGATCGGGCGGTAGGGCATGGCCGAAGCGATGTCATGCGGAAACTGGCGCAAGGTCTTGCTGACCCGCTGCGCCTGCTCCACGTCTGCCTGCAGGGTGTCCTGGAAAACGCTGGCCAGAGCGTGTCCAGCTATCGATCCCAGCGAGGGTCGGCTACCCGCTGTCGGGCCGGCCACATTGGTCAGTCCTGACCGCTCGGGCTGGCCGACGCCGATGACCAGTATTTTCCCGGCGCCCAGATGCAGAGCCGGCGACAACGGTGAGCTTTGGCGCATCGACCCATCACCAAAAAATTCGCAGCGTCCATCGACCCACAGCGGTGTGGCCGGAAAAATGAAAGGCAGGGCGCTGGAGGCCATCAGATGCTCTATCGTGATGGGCTGGAATTCGGCGCGGCGGCCAGGACGGCTCCAGGATTCCATCGGGTGGCCCTCTGCCGTCTGGCAGAAGGTCCAGTGCACGCCGCTGGTGTAACTCGATGCCGTAACCGCCAGCGCCTGCAGTGTCTGGTTGCGAAAAGCCGCGTCAATTTGGCCCAGCGAAATGGTCCTGTGCAAGGTGTCAACCAGGGGCGTGTTGTTCAAAAAGGCTTGTTGGGACCGGACCTGCTGCGACAAAAACAGCGCTGCGGCAATGCGACTCGACCGTATCCAGCTGGGTACCTTGAGCTGGTAGACCTGTGACGACCGCAAGGTGCGCCAAAAATTTGCCAGCTGCCC
>JANMBW010000021.1:0-2455 GCA_031360565.1 Polaromonas sp. | reverse complement strand
CAAGCACATGGTCTTCGCGCACATAACCGTGCGCCAGCACGTAGTCGCCCAGCTGCTGGCTGTTGCGCAGGCCGGCGCAGTGGCCCAGCATGATCCAGGCGTGCGGCCGCAGCACCGCGACATGGTCGGTGATGTTCTTGGCGTTGGCCGGGCCGACACCGATATTGACCATGGTGATACCCGTGCGGTCGGCCCGCATCAGGTGGTAGGCCGGCATTTGCGGCAGGCGCGGCGGCACACTACCGAGCTCGTCGCCAGCAGATGGCGCCAGCCCGACGCGGCGCGTGACCACATTGCCAGGTTCGACAAAGCAGCTGTACGCGCTGTTCGCATCGGCCATGGCGGCATGGCCGATGCGAACAAACTCGTCGATGTAAAACTGGTAGTTGGTGAACAACACGAAGTTTTGGAACCAGTCGGGCGAGGTACCGGTGTAATGACGCAGCCGTTGCAAGGAATAATCCACCCGCGCTGCGGTAAACAGCGACAGCGGCTGGGCCTCACCGGGACCCACGGTATGCGTGCCATTGGCAATGCCGTCATCCATGGCCGCCAGGTCAGGAAGGTCAAATACGTCCTGCATCAAGCCACGCCGATCCGGGCTCAATGAGCCCTCTATGTGCTCATGCTCCGCAAAGGAAAAGTGCACAGGAATCGGCTGGCTGCTGGTGCCTACTTCCAGTTCCACGCCATGGTTTTCCAATAGCAGTCGAAACTGTTCGAGGTAATAACTACTGAAAAGGTCAGGGCGGGTGAGCGTCGTTTCATAACGACCTGGGCCGGCTACAAAACCGTAACTCAGCTGCGGTGCTCCCGGGCGTGACATCTGGCCTCGGGCGATGGTTTCGGCATGAACGCGAACAAAGGGGTAGAAGCCCCGAATCCGGGTGGTTGTCTGGTCAGCGTCGTGTTCAGCGCCGCTGACGTAGTGCTGCATGGCCTGACGCAGGTGCAGCACCTGCTGCGCGTAGATGGCCTTGACCTGCGCCAGCGCAGCCGCGGCGTCCCGGTAACGAGTGGGGGCGATAAAGGCGGGCAAATAATGCATGTCGACGATTGTGCGCTGGCGCGAAGTCCTGAGGCCGGGCCGCTATGGTTTCGCAGACGCGCTGCTGGCCACTTTGACGGGCTCCCGCATGGTGACGAACTCTTCGGCTGCGGTTGGATGAATGCCAATTGTGCTGTCGAAGATGGCTTTGGTCGCACCGGCTTTCATGGCCACTGCAAAGCCCTGTACGACTTCGCCGGCATCGGGTCCCACCATGTGCAGACCCACCACCCGGTCGCTCTGGTCGTCGACCAGCAGCTTCATCAGGGTGCGCTCGGTGCTGCCGCTCAAGGTGTGCTTGAGCGCCTTGAAATCACTTCGGAAAACGGAAATGGCGCCGAATTTTTCACGCGCAGCCGCTTCCGAATAACCGACGGTGCCGATGTTGGGGTGGGTGAACACCGCCGTGGGAATGAAGTCGTAGCTCATGCTGCGTGGCTTGTTGCCGGCCGTCGGGCCAAACAGCTGGTCCACCACCACCATGGCTTCGCCCAGCGCGACCGGCGTGAGTTGCACGCGTGCCGTCACATCGCCGAGCGCGTAGACAGAAGGCACCGAGGTTTGGTAAACCTCGTTCACCGTGATGGCGCCTGCCGAGTTGACGGCAACGCCCGCCGCATCCAGGCCCAAACCGCTGGTATTGGCGACACGACCGGTGGCATACAGCACGCTGTCTACCGTCACGGCTTCGCTGTCGCCCTTCATTCGGACGAGCAAGCCATCATCCGTTTTGGTGATGGACGCCACTTCGGATTGGAGCCGCAAGTGGACGCCGGTTTTGCGCATCTCTTCGGCCACAAAGCTGCGCACGTCGTCGTCAAAACCGGTCAGCAGCTTTTCGCCGCGATGAATTTGCGTGACCTGTGCACCCAGGCCATTGAAGATCGAAGCAAACTCGCAGGCGATGTAGCCACCGCCCACAACCGCCAGACGCTTCGGGAAGGGGTTGAGGTCAAACATGCTGTCGGACGTCACCACATGCTCATGGCCCGCCACCGCCGGTAACTGGGCGTGTCCGCCGGTGGTCACCAGGATATTCTTGGCCGTGTACCGGTGCTGACCGACCTCTACGGTGTGGCCATCGACCAGTCGCGCCCAGCCTGTGATGACGGTGACCCCGGCACTGTCCAAAAGCTGGTTGTAAATGCCATTCAGGCGCGTTATTTCCTTTGCACGATTGGCTTTCAGTACATCCCAATTGAAGCTCGGTGCTTCACCGACCCAGCCAAAACCGTGTGACTCTTCAAATGCCTCGGCGTAGTGGGCGGCGTAGCTATAGAGTTTTTTTGGAATGCAGCCGACGTTCACACAGGTGCCGCCCATAGCAGCGACTTCAGCCAGTGCCACCCGTGCGCCGCGTTGGGCCGACATGCGCGCGGCCCGCACACCGCCGCTGCCGCCACCCAC
>JANMBW010000018.1:0-1908 GCA_031360565.1 Polaromonas sp. | reverse complement strand
CCCGATTGACGCTGCGCGCACCGCCCTGCTGGTGATAGACATGCAGCGCGATTTTCTCGATCCCCAGGGTTATGCCGCCAAGGCCGGCGTCGACATCACGCGTCTGCGCGCCACGATTGCGCCGGTGCAAGCGTTGCTCGCAACGGCCCGAAGCGCCGGCATGCCGGTTATTTTTACCCGCGAAGGCCATCGGCCAGACCTCTCGGACTGTCCGCCAGCCAAGCTGCTCCGCAGCCGCACGGCGGGTGCTGAAATTGGCACATCGGGACCGATGGGCCGCCTCCTGGTGCGCGGCGAATACGGCCACGATCTGGTCGACGAGATGCAGCTTGGGAGCACGGAACCAGTGATCGACAAACCGGGCTACAGCGCCTTTCACCAGACGGATCTTGACCAGATTCTCCGCGGCCGCCAAATTCATACCCTGCTCGTCTGCGGCGTGACGACCGAGGTCTGTGTGCACAGCACGGTGCGGGCAGCTACTGACCACGGCTACCACTGCATCACGGTGAGCGATGCCTGTGCGTCGTCTGAACCGCCCTTGCAGCTGCCCGCGCTGGAGATGATCAGCGTCGAAGGCGGCCTATTTGGTGACGTCACCGACAGCGGCGCCTTGCTGTCGCGCATGGCAGGCTTGATACGAGAAAAGGCCCTATGACCCAGGTTCGCAAACTCTGGCCGCTGCTGACCGCCACGCATCGGTATGACAAGTCCATTTCCACCTACCAGCGCGGCGTTGGCCAGGAAATCGAGGCGCCCATATTGGCCTACTTGATCGAGACCACCAACGGCCGGATTTTGTATGACGTGGGTTGCGACCACAGCAAGATCAACGATCCGGCGGCCAGGGCGCGCTACTACAACCCCCAGCTATTCGAATTTGGCGCGCCCGACATGCAAGAGGACCAGCGCCTGCCGCACCATCTGGCACGACTCGGCCTGGCGCCGGCGGATGTCGATGTGATTTTTATTGGGCACCTTCATTTTGACCACGCGGGTGGCTTGAAAGAGTTGCGGCGCTGTGGTTGCGGTGCAGAAATCCACGTGCAGCGCGATGAGATGGAAGTGGCCCTGAGCGGCGCCGACCCGGTGGTTTTTGCCGATGACCTGCTCGATGATGCGGGCACGCCGCTGCAGTTCGAATTGCAATCAGGCGAATACTCCTTGCTGCCGGGCATACAGGCGATTGCGACACCGGGGCATACCGTGGGGCATATGTCGATGCTGGTAGAGCTGCCCAAGGGGCCGCCCATTTTGCTTGCTGGGGACGCAGCCGACCTGCAGGAAAACCTGGACGATGAAGTGGCCCCTGGCGGCTTGTGGCAAGGGCGGGAAGCACAAGCCATTGAGAGCATTCGCAAGCTCAAGGCGCTGGCCACCCAGACCGGTGCCTGCATCTGGCCCAACCATGACATGGCTTTTTACAAAAGTCTGTACCCGTTTCCGCGTGCCTATGAATGAGCGCCATGTCCTCGATGACGTGAATGACCCGTGGTCGGCGATTCCCTCACCCGACACCCCGCCCGTTCCTTTAGCCTACCGCGGTGTGTGGACGCGGACCCTGCTCGAAACGCCTGATCTCCGAGACGATTCCAGCTTTGTGCGCTGGATGCAGCTCGGGCGTTGGCATGCTGATCTGCGTATCCCGCTGGCCGCGACAAAAGGCCGTGCGCCCTTGCCTCTGACGCAACTCCGTCCGCAACAGCGCGAGCAATTGGCGATGCAGCAGGGCTTTTGTGGCGTCACGCAGGTTGCCAACCAGGAGGGTGACGAAATCTGCCGCTGGCATCGTCTGGTGGACTACCAGCCGACCGGTCCTACTCCTGACGCGGGGCTGATGCACTTCGAGACGCCAGACCGCGTGATCGAAACCGGTGTGTATGGCGTGTACCGCGAGGTCTGGCAGCG
>JANMBW010000530.1:0-7183 GCA_031360565.1 Polaromonas sp. | reverse complement strand
GAATGTCCGCTTGCCGAGACCCATGCACACTGGCCGGCCATGCGGCGGCTTCGCGCTGCGGCCAATTCACAAGGCGTGTTGCTGGCCGCAGCGGAGACACAGGTCGGTCTGCCATCTTTTGAAGCGCTTTTTCAGGAGCGGCTCTACGATGTGATCATGCCCGACGTGAAGTACTGCGGCGGGCCGCGCGAGATGCTCAGGATCGCCGAACGCGCGAGCGAGCAGGGCGTGGTGTTTTCGCCGCACAACCCCACGGGTCCGATCTGTACGCTTTCAAGCCTTCATGTTGCAGCGGTGGCGCCGCAGTGTCGGCTGCTGGAACTGCAGTTTGACGAAAGTCCGCTCTACGACGTCCTGGTTTCAAATGGTCATCCGATGCTGGTGGATGGCGGTTTTGCAGTGCCCCAGACGACTGCACTCGGCGTTGAGTTGAATGAAGAGGTGCTGCAAGCCCACCCCTACCAAAAAGTCCCGTTTGGTATTGAAACGCTGATGGCCGGCTAGGCCCGCTTCAGTCTGCCCGGATATTTTTTTCAGCGGCCAATTTTTTCCAGCGTGCCACTTCGCCGTTGATTCGTGAGGCAAAGAGGTCCGGGGTGCTGCCTGCCGGATCGCAACCCAGGTTGGCCAAGCGTTCGCGCACGTCGGCTTGCAGCAGCACCTCGTTGACTTCCTTGTTCATCCGATCAACGATTATTTTCGGTGTGCCGACAGGCGCCAGGACGCCAAACCAGGCCACTGTTTCAAAGCCAGCAAGGGTTTCTGCCAGGGCCGGTACTTCAGGCATGCCCGCATGGCGTTTCAGGGTGGTCACTGCCAGCGCCTGAACCTTGCCAGACTTGATATGGCTGCTCCATGGGGGCAGGTTACCGATCATGACGCTGACCTCGTCGGCCAGGACCGCCGTGACGGCTGGGGCTGATCCTTTGTAGGGAATGTGGGCCATCTCCACCCCGGTCAGGCTCTTGAAGAGTTCAGCCGACAGGTGTGATGAACTCCCGATTCCGCCGGAGGCGTAATTGATTTTGCTCGGGTTGGCCTTGGCATAGGTGATGAATTCAGCTACTGATTTGACCTTTATGCTGGGTCCAGCCACCATCACGTTGGGGGCGGTGCAGATCAGGGCCACGGGCGTGAAGTCCTTGACCACGTCGTAGTTCAGCTTGGTGTAAATCGCGGCATTGATTCCATGCGATCCGGCGTTGCCGACGATCATGGTGTAGCCATCAGCAGCAGACTTGGCCACAGCTTCCGAGCCCAGTACGCCTCCGGCCCCCGGCTTGTTGTCAATCACGACGGGCTGCCCCAACACGCGACTCACGCGGTCAGCGATCAGTCGCCCGACGCTGTCCGAGCCATCCCCGGGCGCGCTGGGTACCACCCATTTGACGGGCTTGGATGGATAGTTTTGCGCAAAGCTTGCTGGGCAAGATGCGACCAATGTGACGGCGACGAGCAAGCTTGGGACAGGAAGTTTCATCAGGCAGACCGGTAGGTTCATAAGCATGGGCATTATCGGGATCAGAAAAAAACTTGTACAGCGTACTGAATCTACCGCAACACACCCAGCGCAAAGGGCAAGCTCAGCACCCCCAGCAAGGTCGACAGCGTGACCAGACCCGCCACATAGCCGCCGTTGTAGCCCATACGGGCCGCCAGCACATAGGCACTCGATGCCGTCGGGAGCGCTGAAAAGGCCAGCAATACCGAGGTCTGAGGATAGGACAGCTTGAAAGCCCGGCTCAGGCCCAAAGCCACCAATGGCAAGATCAGGTGCCGAATGGTGAGGAGTGCGACACCGAGCGATTTGGCTTGTGACAGCTGCGAGAATTGCATGCCTGCTCCGGCTGCCATCAGGCCCAACGCCAGAGATGCGGCACCGATGCGTGTGACAGCAGGCTCCAGCCACGCCGGCAGCGTAAAACCCAACAGGTTGGCTGCCAGGCCGGTGGCCGTAGCGATGATGAGTGGGTTACGCAACAGCTCGCTCAGAACATTTCGCCCGGCATGGCGCGCCATCGGCCAGATGGCGGCGACATTGAAAAGCGGCACGCAAACCCCGATCAGCACCGCAATCAGCACCAGGCCTTCGCGGCCCGCCAACCGTTCGGCCAATGCCAGGCCAATGAAGGAGTTGAATCGGAAAGCAATCTGCGCGCTGGACGCATGGGCTCGGCGATCAATATGTCTGCCCAGCCAGGGCAGATAAGGCAGGCTGTATGCCAGCACAATGCCGATCACGCCCATCAGCAAGCCCGCGCTGATCAGGCTGGATGCGGCACGCAGATCGAGCGGGCTTTTGACAATCGATTGAAACAGCAACACCGGAAACAAAAAGAAATAGACCAGACTTTCTACCTGCTCCCAGACCGTGCGATTCAAGGCGGTGTAGCGGCAAATCAAATAGCCGCAAACGATGAGGAAAAAGTCCGGAAACAGAAGTTGCGCGTAGTTCACTGCCAAAGAATAACCGCAAACAAAACGACTCTTCGGGTTTGCCCTTATGCGTATTCCACAAGACGCCGCACGGCGGCCAGCACGTAACATCAGGACTGTTATCAACGCAAGGATGCAGTCATGAAACGTCGTCAGGTATTCACACTTTTTTCGATGTCCGCACTGGCCTGGGCGGCTGCGTCGGGCTATGCCATGGCGCAGGGTGGCCCTGGCAGCTATCCCAATAGGGTGATCAAGTTGCAGGTGCCGTTTGCGCCGGGTGGCACCACAGACATTATTGGACGGGTGATTGCCGAGCCGCTTGGCAAAGCGCTGGGCCAAACCGTGGTGGTAGAAAACAAGGCCGGCGGCGGCGGCGTGGTGGGTGCGACGGAAACCGCTCGCTCGCTGCCTGACGGCTATACCCTCGGCATGGGAACTGTTTCCACCACCGCGGCCAATCCAGCCATCAATCCAAAAATTCCGTACAACTCGCTGACGGACTTTACGCCCATTACCAACATTGCCGCGACGCCCAACATCATTGCCGTCCACCCAAGCTTTCCTGCGAAGAACTACAAGGAGTTCGTGGCTGAACTCAAGAAAAACCCGGGCAAATATTCTTATGCGTCATCGGGCACTGGCGGCATCGGCCACCTGCAGATGGAGCTGTACAAAAACCTGAGCGGAACCTACATCACCCATATTCCCTATCGGGGTGCGGGTCCGGCTTTGAACGATACCGTTTCTGGCCAAGTCACTATTATTTTTGACAATCTGCCATCGGCGCTGCCCTTCATTCAACAAAAACGTCTGGTGCCGATTGTGGTGGCCGCGCCGCAGCGGGTAGCCGTGTTGCCTGACGTACCGACCTTCCAGGAACTGGGCTTGGCGCCTGTAAACCGCATGGCTTACTACGGCATTGTGGGACCCAAAGGTTTGCCGAAAGAAGTGGTGGAAAAAGTTCACGCCGGTGTGAAAAAATCCCTCGAAGACCCGGCGGTACGCAAACGCATCGAGGACACCGGCTCGCTCATCGTGGCCAACACGCCCGAGCAATTTAGCGCAGAGATCAAAGCGGAGTTTGAAGTCTACAAAAAAGTGGTGGACACGGCCAAGCTCAAGCTCGATTGATCTTTGAAGCGCGCAGAGGACGGCTCCTCTGCCAGCGCGGCGTTTTTTTGTTATGGTCAGCCGGATGCAAACGGTCAGCCCATCCAGTATTGATACCTTCATCGACGCCTTGTGGCTCGAAGATGGGCTATCCCGAAACACCCTGGCCGCTTACCGGCGTGACCTGTCGCTGTATGCGAACTGGCTGGCCGCTCAGGACACGCCTGGCCGCACATTGGATGACTCGCGCGAGGCCGACCTCAGCCGCTACTTTTCAATCCGGCACAACACGACGCGGGCCACTTCTGCAAACCGACGCCTGACGGTTTTCAAACGGTATTTCCGCTGGGCCTTGCGTGAACGCTTGATAGGCGAAGACCCCACACTCAAGCTGCAGTCGGCTAGACAGGCGATGCGCGTGCCCAAGGTCATGAGCGAGTTGCAGGTTGAAGCTCTGCTCTCAGCACCCACCCTTGACACAGCGCTGGGGCTGCGCGACCGTGCCATGCTGGAACTGATTTATGCCAGTGGTTTGCGGGTCAGTGAACTGGTCGGCCTGAAGACTTTTCACCTGGGCCTGAATGAGGGCGTGCTGCGCGTGCTGGGAAAGGGTAACAAGGAGCGCCTCGTGCCGTTCGGACAGGTCGCTCGGGATGCCCTGATGCTTTACCTGGCGGAATCGCGGCCGGCCATCCTGGCGGGGCAGCAAACCGATGACCTGTTCGTGACGCGGCGTGGAAAGGGCATGAGCCGGGTCATGTTCTGGATGTTGGTGAAGAAATACGCCCTGATGTCGGGCATCACCTCGCCGCTGTCTCCGCATACGCTGCGCCATGCCTTTGCGACCCACCTGCTGAACCACGGTGCGGATCTGCGCGCGGTTCAGATGCTGCTCGGCCATGCCGATATTTCTACCACCACGATCTACACCCATGTTGCCCGTGAACGTCTCAAAACGCTTCATGCCCTGCACCATCCGAGGGGGTAGTGCAGGCTGGCCGTATCAGCTGTACATGTAGTTGCGCCTGAAAGGGTAAACCGACTGGGCGCCACGAATGGCGGCGCTGGCGACATCGCCAGTAGGCCGGGTCGCTAATAACTGGTGCAGGGATATCCAGCCCTGTTCAAAACTCATGGCGCTGCCAGCCAGGTACAGCCGATAGGCACGCAGGGTTTTTTCAGCCTGAGCCGGATCGCTGCCCGCCGACAGGATGCGGCGTGCGTCATCCAGCTGAGCCTCCAGAGCATTGGACCAGTCCCAAAGGGTTCTGGCGTAGTGGGGACGCAGGTTTTCAGCATCGACCAGTTCCAGTCCGCTTCGCGCCAGATGCTCAAGGATGGCGCTGACATGCAGCAGCTCGCCGCCAGGAAAGATGTATTTCTCGATGAAGTCACCCATCCCGGCGCCCAGTTGGCGGTTCTTCAATCCGCCAGCGGTGATGCCGTGGTTGAGGACCAGTCCGCCCGGTACCAACAGGCTCATGATCTTGCTGAAGTAAGCCGTCATGTTGACCTGGCCCACATGCTCAAACATGCCAACCGAGGCTATCTTGTCAAAAGCCTGATCGTCCGGGTCTGAAGCCATGGTACGGTAGTCACGCAGAAGGATACGCACACGTTGACCCAGTCCTTTTTGATCGATCAGCTGCTGCACATACGCATGCTGATTTTTCGACAACGTGATGCCAGTGGCGTCAACGCCGTAGTGTTCAGCGGCCCACAGCAGCAGTGCCCCCCAACCCGCACCGATGTCAAGAAAGCGTTCTCGGGGTTGCAGCATCAGCTTGCGGCAAATCAGGTCGAGCTTGGCTTCCTGCGCCTGTGCCAGCGAGGTGGCAGGACTGGTCAGGTCGTGGTAATAGGCGCAAGAGTACACCCGGCGAGGGTCCAGCCAGAGGGCATAAAAATCGCTCGCCACATCGTAATGAAACTGCACCTGCACGGCATCTTTTGCAAGCGTGTGCGCCGCCAGAGAATGGGCGTGGCGCATCCAGCCATGCCACCAATGCAAATCACTGCTGACCGGGTTGCCAGGCAGCAGCTGAGTCACCACCCGCACAACATCGCGCATGGCGCCTTCAATCTGGAGTTTGCCCTCGACATAGTCCTCGGCCAGTGCACCGATCTGGCCGGTCTTCAGGCGGCCAAGACTAGACCAGTTGGAAAAAACCAGCTTCACCGAGGCCTTGTCGGTTCCCATCAATTGGCCATGCGGAAGTTGAACCGCGACATCTGCAGGCAGCAGAGCGCCGGACAGAGGCAAGGTTGAAGCTAGATACGACATCATAGGCAGACCGGTGGGGGTGTCTGATCAGCCTAATCCTTTTCAGGGGCTGTGTCTGTCATCCACCAGGCACTGGTGCGCACCGGATTGATCGCATCAGGCTTGCTGAGCCAGCAGAGCCATCTCGGCGTCGTCAAATCCGGCTTGGCGGCGTGCGCAGAGGTTGAGTGGTCCTTTCAACCGCGGCGCGCCATACTGTCGCGCCAGCACTGCGTAAGTCGCAAGGGGATCCAGTCCTCGTTGGGTGCACAGGTAGCGGTACCAGTGGTTGCCAATGGCGACATGACCAATCTCATCCCGCAGGATGATGTCGAGTATGGCCACGGCCCGCAGCGCGTCCGGCGTGCCGACCCGGCGAAGCTTGGCCTGCATCGGCGGCGTGGCATCCAGCCCGCGTGCTTCGAGGGTGCGCGGCACCAGCGCCATGCGCGCCAGCACGTCAGCTTTGGTTTTGTCGGTCATGTCCCAGAGGCCGGTGTGGGCCGGAAAATCACCGTAGTCGTGACCCATGGATTGCAAGTGACCGCGCAGCAAACTGAAGTGTTGGGCCTCTTCCGCAGCGACCCTGAGCCAGTCCAGGTAATAGGCGGCCGGCATGCCGGAAAAGCGCCAGACCGCGTCAAGCGCCAGATTGATGGCGTTGAACTCGATGTGGGTTACAGCGTGCAGCAGCGCGGCCAGGCCCTCGGTTGTGAAGGCGGAGCGCTTGGGAACATCCAGGTGCGAGCGCAGTTCCGGCCGGGAGGGACAGCCGGGCAGACCGTCGGCGGGCGATGGATAGTCGTCGAATGCTATTGAAAAAGTAGCACGATGCGTCCATAAATAGCTGGTCAGAGCCACTTTTTGCTCTGGAATTTGGGTCATCAGTGCCGCCAGGGCGTGCTTGCGTAGATCATCAGTGGGCGGCGTGGAGCTCATGGCAGGATTGTCGGCGATGGCGGGAGATAGGGGCTGGAGGCTTCTCTACAATGGTTTGAACACTACCGAGCAAGCCGCTAACCCGGGACACCTATGGCTATTTACCAACTCGAGAATTTGACCCCTTCGGTTCATGAATCTGCCTGGGTCGCTGACAGCGCCCGGGTGATTGGCGATGTCGAACTCGGCGCGGACAGCAGCGTCTGGTTTGGTGTGGTCATCCGCGGCGATACGGAGCACATCACTGTCGGTCGCGGGTCAAACATTCAGGACAACAGCGTCCTGCATGCCGACCAGGGCGTTCCGCTGGTGATTGGCGAGAACGTCACGGTTGGCCATCAGGTCATGTTGCACGGCTGCACCATTGGCGATGGTTCGCTGATCGGAATTGCGGCAGTGGTGCTCAATGGCGCCCGTATCGGTAAAAACTGC
>JANMBW010000506.1:0-6879 GCA_031360565.1 Polaromonas sp. | reverse complement strand
GGCCCGGCAAAGCCGGTTCCGCGGCCCCTGCTTGCATTGCAGAGAGCGGGGGCAGGGCGCACACGCAGTGAGCAACCGTGGGGGCGCTATTTTTCATGACTGAACTTCGAGACGTTGAGGCTGATCTGTCGCGCTTCCGGGCGCGGGTGCTGGTGGCTGTGCTGGTGGTGCTGTGTGCCTTTGCCTTGCTGGCCGCACGGCTGGTCTACCTGCAGGTCTACCGGCATACCGACCTCAACGAGCAGGCCGAAAACAACCGCACCGCGATCGTGCCTATCGTTCCTAACCGCGGCTTGATTCTTGACCGCAACGGCGTGGTGCTGGCGACCAACTATTCGGCCTACACGCTGGAGCTCACGCCGTCCAAAATCAGCAATCTTGACGAGACCATCGCCCAGCTGGAGAAAATTGTCGATATCCAGCTGCGCGACAAACGCCGCTTTAAACGCCTGCGCGAAGAGTCGAAAAATTTCGAGTCACTGCCGATTCGTACCCGTCTGTCCGATGAAGAAGTGGCGCGATTTACGGCGCAGCGCTTTCGCTTTCCGGGTGTAGACATCAAGGCGCGGCTGTTTCGCAGCTACCCCTACGGCGATCTCGGCAGCCATGTGGTCGGCTACATCGGACGCATCAACCAGGCAGAAAAAGAAAGCATTGAAGAGAGCGACGATGGTGGCAACTACCGGGGCACCGACTACATCGGCAAGCTGGGCGTTGAGCAGAGCTTTGAGCAGCAGCTGCACGGTACCACCGGCGTCGAGCAGGTCGAGACCTCTGCCGGTGGCCGCGCCGTACGCAAACTGGCGACCAACCCCGCCACCCCCGGCGATACCGTGATGCTCTCGCTGGACATCCGGCTGCAAAAGCTGGTGGAAGATCTGTTTGGCGAGCGGCGCGGCGCCCTGGTGGCGCTGGATCCCAAAACCGGCGACGTGCTGGCGTTCGTGAGCAAGCCGACGTTTGATCCCAACCTGTTTGTCGATGGCATTGACGCTGAAAGTTGGCAGGCCCTGAACGAGTCGATCGACAAGCCGCTGCTCAACCGGGCGCTGCGCGGCACCTATCCGCCCGGTTCCACCTACAAGGTTTTCATGGCCATGGCGGCCCTGCAAACCGGCACGCGGTCGCCTGGCACCCTGATCAACGACCCCGGTTTTTACATGTTCGGCGGGCGTCGCTTTGGCAGCCCGGAGAACGAGAAGGGCGGCATCATGGACATGAACCGCGCGATTGTCGAGTCCAGCAATGTGTACTTTTATTCGCTGGCCAATGAAATGGGCGTTGAAACCATGCACGACTTCATGAAGCCGCTGGGCTTTGGCCAGATCACCGGCATCGACATCCATGGCGAAGTTCGCGGCGTGCTGCCCAACCAGGCCTGGAAGCGCAGCTACTTCAAAAAACCCGAGCAGCAAAAATGGTTCCCTGGCGAAACCATCTCGCTGGGCATCGGTCAGGGCTACAACAGCTTTACCATGCTGCAACTGGCGCAGGCGACCGGCGTGATCGCCAACAACGGTGTCAAACACAAGCCGCGCCTGATCATTGGCACCCAGGATCCGGTTAGCCGGCAAATGCGGCCCTTGCCGCTCGCCCCAGGGGAAAATCTTGGCTACAAGCCAGAACATGTGCAGGTGATTCGCAAGGCGCTGGTGGGCGTGACGCAGGGTGGTACATCGGCCAAGGTGTTTGCCGGCGCCGGCTACCTCAGTGGTGGCAAGACAGGTACCGCACAGGCAGTGGGCATGGCAGCCAAAGGCAAATACAACAGCGCCAACATGGAAGAGCACCAGCGCGATCATTCCCTTTACATCGCGCTGGCCCCGGCAGAGGATCCTCGGGTTGCGATAGCGGTGATCGTCGAAAATGCGGGTTGGGGCGCTGCCGCCGCCGCGCCGATTGCGCGCCGCGCCTTTGACTATCTGTTGCTGGACCAGTATCCGAGCGAGGAAGACATGGCGGCCGTGAAAAAGGGTCAGGCCGGGGCGCCAATTGGCAAGCCGCGTCGTGCCTCCGAGCTGACCGCCTTGCTAGCCCCGGTCAATGGCTTGCCAGCGCCACTTTCGCCCCAGCTGGCAGTGCCCCCGTCAGGCGATACCAAAGCCACGCAACTGGTGGGTTTGGCAAGCAAGCCACCGGCCCCGATCCCCGCGGGCGCCCGGCCACGCTAGTGTGCCGCGCTGGGTCGATCCGGCCGATGCGGACAATTGCTATTTAAAGAATGCGTCCAGACCGGTCTTGAGTATCAACGCGCTGACCACGACTATGAACACCAACCGTACAAAACCTGAGCCGTGCTTGAGCGCCAGCCGGGTTCCCAGCACGCTGCCGGCAATGTTGGCTACAGCCATGGTCAGCGCAAAATGCCACCAGACATGGCCTTTCCAGGCAAACAGGGCCAAGGCTGCCAGGTTGGTGGCGGTGTTGAGCAGCTTGGCGGAGGCCGATGCATTCAGAAAGTCGTAGCCCAGCCAGCGGACCAATAAAAACACAAAAAAACTGCCGGTACCGGGGCCGAAAAATCCATCGTAAAACCCCAGCACCAGCCCCAAGCTGGAGGCCGCCAGGGTTTCGGTGGCACCGCTGAAACGGGGCGCATGGTGGCGGCCCAGGTCTTTTCTGGCCAGCGTGTAGACCAGCACCCCCACCAGCACAAAAGGCAGCGCTTGGCGTAAAAAGGTACCGGAAATGATGGTGACCAGCCAGGCGCCGGCCAGAGCACCGCAAAAGCCCGCAGCGGCGGCAGGCAACAAAGTGGCCCAGCGCAAATCGACTCGTCGCGCGTAGCCCAGCGTGGCCACGGCGGTGCCCCAAACCGATGCGCCCTTGCCGGTACCGAAAAGCGTGGCCGGTGGCGTGGTGGGAAATACGGCGAACAGGGCAGGCACCAGGATCAGCCCGCCGCCCCCGACGATGGAATCGACAAAGCCCGCCAGCAAGGAGGCCAAGGACACGAGCAGCAATTCCATCGGCAGATTGTCTCACCGGCTCTGAACTGCGTGCGTGCTATTTTTTATGTAGCTAAAAACATAGACAAGACGTGGGCTGCGATGCAAAAATAGATTGAAAAACGCATAAAAAAGGCGCTGGGGTGACCAGCGCCTTTTTGCGCAACCATGTCTTGTGAAGCATGGATGGGTGCTTCTTTTTTTTTAACTATCAGGTGTCTCCTCGGCTCCTCGCTGGCTGAGCAGCGAGGCTCGTCAGCGATTGGATGAGTCTATCTGCCGCACTTAAATCGTGCATAGGGGATTTCCCGCCCCTTTGACGTGCACGATGGGTGGCCGGCGTCGAGGTTTTACAGGCCAGCCTGTATCCACTGCGCGGCCTTTTCCGCAATCATCAGTGTCGGGGAGTTGGTGTTGCCGCTGGTGATCAGCGGCATGACGCCCGCATCGACCACGCGCAAGCCGCTGAGACCGCGCACCTTCAAGTGCGAGTCGACCACGGCCATGGCGTCATCGGCGCGTCCCATTTTGGTGGTTCCGACCGGATGAAAAATGGTGGTGGCAATGTCGCCAGCCAGGCGGGTGAGTTCGTCGTCGGTCTGAAACTGCACGCCTGGCTTGAATTCTTCCGGCTGGTAGGGTGCCAGGGCGCTCTGGCTGACGATTTTGCGGGTGACGCGCAGGGAGTCGGCTGCCACCTGACGGTCTTCGGCTGTGCTCGGGTAGTTCGGCGCGATCGCGGGTGCATCCTCAAAACGCCCGCTGCGGATGGTCACGCTTCCACGACTGGTCGGGTTCAGGTTGCAGACGCTGGCGGTGAACGCATTGAAGCTGTGTAGCGGTTCGCCGAAGGCATCGAGCGAGAGCGGTTGCACATGGTACTGAATGTTGGGGTAGGGCTGATCGGGCGAGCTGCGCGTGAAGGCACCCAGCTGCGAGGGTGCCATGCTCATCGGCCCGCTGCGCTTGAAAGCATATTCCAGTCCGATGCGAGCCTTGCCCCAGAGCGAATTAGCCATGGTGTTGAGGGACAGGCCGCCCTTGGCAGTACCTTGAATTTTGTAAACAGAACGAATCTGCAAATGGTCCTGCAGGTTCGCCCCTACGCCCGGCAGGTCTTGCAGCACCGGGATGCCGTGCTGCTGCAGCAATGCAGCGGGGCCAATTCCAGAGAGTTGCAAGATTTGGGGTGACCCAATGCTGCCCGCACACAGCAGCACTTCTCCGCCCTTGCCCTCCCGTTCGGCGACGCGCGCGGCCACGCGCTCGTCGCCAGTCCAGACCTCTACCCCGGTGCAGCGTTTCGTGCCGTCGGCCTGCACCTCAATCACCAGCTTGCTGACCTGGGCGCTGGTCCAGAGTTCAAAATTCGGGCGACCAAAGCAGGTCGGACGCAAAAACGCCTTGGCGGTATTCCAGCGCCAGCCGTTTTTCTGATTGACTTCAAAGTAACCCACACCTTCGTTGTTGCCACGGTTGAAGTCAGCGGTGTGCGGAATGCCAGCTTGTTGCGCGGCTGCGGCAAAGGCGTCCAGGATGTCCCAGCGCAGCCGCTGCTTTTCAATCCGCCACTCCCCGCCGGCATTGTGGTGACGCAACAGTTTTTGATAGGGGTTGGCCTTGTTCTGCATCAGTTCGGGTGCGGTGCCGCGCGCCCCGTGCATCAGGTCAGGCCCTTTGTAGTGGTCTTCATGGAGTTTGAAGTGCGGTAGGGCGTTTTCCCAGCGCCAATCGGTGTCACCCGTCAGATGAGCCCATTGATCGTAGTCACGGGCCTGGCCGCGCATGTAAATCATGCCGTTGATGCTGGAGCATCCGCCCAGCGTCTTGCCGCGCGGATAGCGCAGCGCCCGACCGTTGAGCCCGGCGTCCGGCTCGGTGTTGTAAAGCCAGTCGGTGCGCGGATTGCCAATGCAGTACAGGTAGCCGACGGGAATGTGGATCCAGTGGTAGTCGTCCTTGCGGCCGGCTTCGATCATCAATACCCGCTTGGACGCATCGGCGCTCAAGCGATTGGCCAGCAAACAACCCGCCGTACCGGCGCCAATGAGGATGTAATCAAAAACCGGGTTGTCGTCCTGCATGGTGTTGTCTCTTTATAGTTTGCCGCGTCGGCTCGGCGGGTGACCTGAACCTTTGGGTGCTTGCTCCGGCCCGGACCATCGCCAATACTACCCGCATGCCGAGCCGGTGGAAGTCCAAGGCGCCTGTAGGACGATCTCTACAGCGCAGTATGGCGCTGGTCGCCAGGCTTTCCGCGGTTACGATGGAAGACGCTGACCTGTCCGAGTCCCGAGGGTGGTCATTGGCCTGCCCAGCACCCAAGTGACAAACGGGGTCTGTCTGTGCCACCAGCTTGTTTATGGATGAATTGACCCCCCGCATTGAACAGGAAGAATCGCCACAGGGCCGCATGCTGCACGCGCGGGGCGAATGGAACGCCGCGGGCTTGACCCGCCACGCGGTGTGGACCGAACTGACCGGGCAGCTGGAGGGGCTGAGGCACCAGCCGGGCATCTCCGGCACGGCGCCAGCAAGCGGCTGGAACCTCATGCAGCTCGACAAACTGGATTATTTGGGGGCCCAGCTGTTGTGGGAACACTGGGGCCGGACCTGGCCGGAACGCCTGGTGCTGGAGCCGAACCAGCGTGCGGTACTAGAAGTCGTTGAAAAATTCTCACTGGCTACTGCTCCCCAGCGCCGGGCCGACTGGACCGAACCCTTGCAGCTTTTGGGCAAGCGCTCACTGGCTGTGGGCGACCACCTGCGAGCGATGCTGCGCCTGGTAGGCCAGTTGGTCCTGGACATCGGTCGCCTGGCCCGGCACCCCCAGCAGGGGCCCTGGCGTGACTTGTCTGGCCATCTGTACCACATTGGCGCGACGGCCCTGCCCATCACCGCGCTGGTGGGGTTTTTGATTGGCGTGGTGCTGGCGTATTTGATTTCTCAGCAGCTGCGGCAATTTGGCGCTGACGCGTTCATCGTCAATATTCTGGGCATCTCGCTGATCCGCGAGCTCGGACCTGTGCTGGCGGCCATTTTGATAGCCGGACGATCCGGCTCTGCCATCACTGCGCAAATTGGCGTGATGCGCGTCACCGAAGAACTCGACGCCATGCGGGTGATGGGCATCGCCCGCGGTTTCCGCCTGGTGATGCCGCGCGCCCTGGCACTTGCGGTGGTGATGCCGCTGATCAGCGTGTGGACCACGCTGGCGGCCTTGCTGGGCGGCATGATCGCAGCCAACGCGGCGATGGGCATCACGCCGTCTTTTTTCATCAACGCCCTGCCCGCAGCGGTAGAGGTGGCCAACCTGACCCTGGCCACCGGCAAGTCGGTGGTCTTTGGCGTGCTGATTGCGCTGATCGGCTGCCACTTTGGGCTGCGCGTCAAACCCAATACCGAGAGCTTGGGCCAAGGCACGACGGCGTCGGTTGTGACCTCGATCACGGTTGTGATTCTGGTCGATGCGCTGTTTGCGGTGGTCTTCAAGAATGTGGGGATCTAGATGGTGCCCCCACGGTCGCTCACTGCGTGTAGCTCCCTGCCCCCCGAGGGGGCCGCTGCGCCTGCGGTCTGGCGAAGCCAGTCCCGCGGCCCCTGCTTGAAAGAGGCATGAGGCTAAGCATGACCGACGCCATTGTCGAGATCAAACAGCTTTGGACCGTGTTCCCGAACGGCGATCACGAAACGGTGGTGCACAAGGACCTGAACCTAACGGTGGCGCGCGGCGAAGTGCTGTCGCTGGTCGGCGGTTCCGGCACCGGTAAAACGGTGTTGCTGCGTCAGATGCTTGGCCTGGAGCACCCCGCGCGAGGCGATGTCATGGTGCTGGGTAAGCCGGCTGCCGAACTGGGCCGGCGCGGCGCAGCCAGTCGGGTCGGCATGCTGTTTCAGCAGGGGGCGCTGTTTTCCGCCTTCACAGTGCTTG
>JANMBW010000467.1:0-3749 GCA_031360565.1 Polaromonas sp. | reverse complement strand
GACCATCCTTGCAGTGGTTGCAGGCCTGACTTTGTCGGGTGCTTCGGCCGTGTCACACGACATTTACGCCACAGTGGTGAAAGGCGGCAAGGCTGACAGTGCCGCCGAACTCAAGGTGTCGCGTCTCACGACCCTCGTGCTCGGCATCGTGGCGGTTGCTCTAGGAATCACCTTTGAAAAGCAGAACATTGCCTTCATGGTGTCGCTGGCATTTGCCATTGCAGCGTCGGCCAACTTCCCGGTGTTGTTCATGTCGGTGCTTTGGAAGGATTGCACTACCAAGGGCGCCGTGATCGGAGGCTTCATGGGTCTGATTTCCTCTGTGGCGCTT
Organism: Polaromonas sp.; assembly: GCA_031360565.1. Taxonomy (GTDB): domain Bacteria; phylum Pseudomonadota; class Gammaproteobacteria; order Burkholderiales; family Burkholderiaceae_C; genus Polaromonas. The sequence goes on along the minus strand of JANMBW010000467.1, from coordinate 3,418 downwards.
ACCATTGTTTCGCCGTCAGTCTGGGAAGCCACGCTGGGTAATCCAAAGGGCTCTGCGTTGTTCCCGTACTCCTCGCCGGCTTTGTTCTCCATGACGATTGGCTTCTTGGGCATCTGGATCTTCTCGCTTCTGGATCGCAGCCCCAACGCTGCCAGCGAGCGTGCCGCATTCCCTGCCCAGCAAGTGCGTTCGGAAACCGGCTACGGCGCATCGGGTGCCTCTGGACACTGACCCGCAAAAGGCGGACTGGCTTGGCAGCTGGTCCGCTTTCATTCAAGCATCAACCGGGTCAGGTACCCGGTTTTTTTATGGGTGACCCATCAGGGTTTGCTTAACTGCTTGAGTTTGATGAAGGCCAGGGCTGCCATCACCGCATCGTTGACAGCATCGTGCGCATCGCGCAAGGGCAGGTTGAGGTCCTTCATCATGGTGGCAAAGCGCAGATCGATGTTGGCGCTGGTCTGCTGCTGATACGCCGCCATCTGCCTGAACTTGTAGTTGTAATACATGCCCGATACTTCTATTTTGGGTTGCGGCAAACCCTGACCTAGCATGGGCCAAATTGCCCGGTGCAGCATGGCGACGTCAAACTCCAGGAAATAACCCACCAGTGGGCGGCTGCCGATGAAGCGCATCAAACGCTTCATGGCTTCTTCGATCGGCAGGCCCTGCGCCACGTCGCGCTCGCGCAGTCGATGGATGCGTACGCTATCTGCCGACACACCGCGTTCTGGTCGTACCAGCACTTCCAGGCGTTCGCTGGTCATGATCCGATTGCCGACAATGCGTACCGCCCCAATCGATATGATTTCATCTGTACGCACATTCAAGCCAGTGGTTTCGCAGTCGAGCGACACCCATTCGTTGACCGGTGGGGGGTCAAACATGAAGCGAAAGTCTGGGTCTGCCAGGTGATAGATCAGCCACTCACGCTTGAGGCTGGGCCACCACTGCGAGGGTGAAAGCTGGATCGCCATGGGCAGACCTAGACCGCTTCGAGATGGAAGCGCTGACGCAGCAGAGCCTTGAAACGCTTGACCACGCCCAGTGTGTCCTTGAGCAGGTCGCGATCCAGGCTGCTGAGTTTTGCTACGTTGATGGCACCCGTCACCGGCTTACCAACGTCCAGTTCAGCCAAGCCCACCTTTAGCTTGAGTCCCATGAAAAAATGCAGGCTGTCCGTCAGGCCTGCGCCCAGATCGGCGTCCAGTTTCCGGTCGGCTACCAGTGCCGCAATACGCTCGGCCGTGCCCGACTCCATCACGCGGTGCGCCAGTGCCATGCTGCGCACGCCATGCACCAGTGGAAACATGCCTTCTTTTTTTAAATTGAGTTGTTGGTCCACATCACCCAGGCTCAACAAGCGGTTCCACCATCCGGTGGTGCTGCCGAAAGAATCAATAGCCGTTGCAAAGCGACTCAACATGGCGTCATTATCGGTAGCCAGTGTCATAAGGCCGCGGCGTACCTCCTGGAGCAAGCCCGCATCGCCGCAAACCGGGTGGGCATCCATGAAGATTGCCAAATTCATCAGACTGTCGCCGTCCGGCAGGAGTAACCACTGGCGCGTCATCTGACCAAATTCCATAGCGCTCTTGCGCCACTGAGGGTTGCTCACCATGATGCGGCCCGGACATTCCGGGTAGCCAAAATCCTCAAGCGCGCTGGAAAAACGTTGGCACAGTTCGTTCACATTGTCGGGTGGGACATAGCCATCGCGCAAAATCAGACCGTTATCCTGGTCCGTTTTAAGCAATTGCTCGCCGCGACCCTCGCTACCCATCACAAACAAGCAACTGTTGGCCACCAGGTCGGCCGGTGCGATTAAATTCCAGGCACGCTCGAACAAGCGCGCATTGAGCTGCTGCACCAATTGGCCAATCAGGTTCACGCGGGAGCCGCTGCGAAACAACAGGGCGATCATGCGGGTGATTTGAGCCGCAGCCTGGCTCAGCCCGGCAAGGTCTTTCGCATCTTCAATCTGTACGGTGATCAGATGCGACTGGTTGGACAGAAAGCTGAACAGGTCCAGCGCCTCCAGAATGCCCAGTACCTGTTCTCCCTCGGCCACCACCACACGATGAATCCGGCGCCGCAACATTACCGCCATGGCGTCGCCCACCTGATCGGAAGGCCGTACCTGAATCAACGAAAAATTGGTCAGTTCGCCGACCTTTAACTGGTCCAGCGGCCGGCCATCCAAAATAGCGCGCTGCAAGGCTGTGGCAGTAAAAATTCCCAGGCGCGCAGGTACATGGACGGTGTCGCGAACCAGCACATTGGAGGTCCGCTCTGCCCGAAAAAGTTTGACGACCGACAGAATGTCAGTATTAGCATCGACAAAGTGGGCCGGCCGCAAGAAGGCCTCGTCCACCCGGGACATGGTGAGGGACTGCAACTCGTGCTGGCTCTTGAGTGCAGACAAGGCGCTCAGCTTGTTGCTGAGGTCTGAAAACAGCAACGCACCAAACGTCGCATTCGATGCGATCAGATCGTTGACCGCCTGCCTGGCGAGCTGATAGGCCACCACCTCCTCCGCCGCCACAAAGCGGCTGCTGACCTTGCCCGCCACCAAACCCCGGCCGTCAAAGCAGTCGTCCGGGCCGTACGTGGTGATGACTTCCGCTCCGTCTTGCTGAGTGACAAAACCCTTGATGATGACGAACAAATGGGACGGCGAAACACCGACGTCCAGAATCGTCTCGCCCTCAGGAAAATAGGCCACATCCACGCTGTCCTGCACCAGGCGTTGCTCGTCGGTGCTCAGGCAATCGAAGGGAGATGCTGAAAAATTGAAGGCACTTGGCATGTGGCGGGATCTCCTTATTCAGGCGCACTCCGAATGTTGTCAACCAGTCCCTGATTTAACGCTTGATACCCGACCCGACCTTGGCCGCCAGACCCCACTGGCCATCGAACCAGGCATCTCCTTGCAAGTATGCGCGCAGCATGGGTAATGAGTCCAAACCCCAGAACAGTTTGTCATCTACTGCCAAGGCAGGCACACCAAAAACGCCCCGTGCGATGGCGTCGTCGGTATTTTTTTTCAACTGGTCCTTGACCTGAGGGCCGCTCACATCGGACAGGGGATTTAACTGGTGGGACAGCACCGCCAGTCGCCGTCCATCATCGGCCTGGGCTCCGCCGCACCAGGCGTGTCTGAACAGCGTTTCGCAGACATAGCGGTTGGGCATGCCAAATCTGGCTTCAGAACTACAGGCAATCGCCAGCCTGAGCAAGTGCAAAGGGTTAAAAGGATGGCTCGCCGGCATCTGCATGGGAATACCCGCGCGATGTGACAGCCATAAAACCTGGCGATAGGTCCAATCGCGTTTGGGCCCTATCTCAGCCGGACCGAGCTGACCGTAATGCTTGAGCATCCCAGCAAACAAGACCGGTTGGTAATCGACGCTGTAAC
>JANMBW010000454.1:0-5112 GCA_031360565.1 Polaromonas sp. | reverse complement strand
TTCATCAGCAAACAACTGGACGCCAAAACCGCTGTGTAGCCAACGCGACTGTTTGCCGTCGTCTTCGACCAGCGTGCGCCCAAGGGCATCGGAGGCATTGGTCGCCGGCACCACCTCAAGCAATTTGAACTGCCAGTCCTCCCATCGGTTGGGCGCAGCCGAGCGCTGGATCAGCACGGCCACTGGCAAAATTTCAGCGCTGGAGGTCATGAGGCGTGTTCCAGTGGTCAGGCGTCAGCGGAAAGCAAGCTGGACAGAAACTTCTGCCGCGCATAACCACAGCAACTTCCTTAACTGAGGGGGTAGGCGACATATAGCCCACGATGGTAGTACAAGCGGCAATAGCCCTTAATCCTGCTGTGGCGACAAGCCACCCCGGCACCCCAGCGTTTGCTGGAACTACGCCGGGGAACTCACCGCATCCAAAGCCAAACCGTAGCCCGCAGTCTGCGCGGGCACCCCGCCTGGGCGCACTGCCACGGCACAGTACTTGAACTCCGGTATCTTGCCGAAGGGATCGAGTGCCGCATTCGTCATCAAGTTGGCAGCTGCCTCGTAATAGGCAAAAGGAATGAACACTGCGCCCTGCGGCGTACCGTCGTCGCGGCGTACGTGAATGACCACCTCGCCACGGCGAGACTGCACTGTGACCACATCCCCTGCAGCCAGCCCAAGCGTCATCATGTCCGCTCCACACAGCGATGCCGTAGCGATGGGTTCCAGCGCATCCAGCACAGTCGCGCGCCGGGTCATGCTGCCAGTGTGCCAATGCTCCAGCTGACGACCGGTGATCAGCACAAACGGATAATCCGCATCGGGTCGCTCATCGGCCGGAATGATATCGGCTGGTACCAGTTTGACCCGACCATCGAAGGTCGGGAAATCGTCGATGAAAACGGTTGGCTGGCCAGGATCGTCGGCACTCAGGCAAGGATAGGTGACGCTGGACTCCCTTTCGAGGCGCTCCCAGGTGATGCCGGCAATGGCCGCATGCATGGCCTGCCGCATTTCTTCGTAGACGGCGGCAACGCCCGCATGCTCGCCCTCATAGTTCCAGTTCAGGCCCATACGGTTCGCCAGTTGCTGAAGAATCCACAAATCAGGCTTGGCATTGCCGGGCGGCGTGATCGCCTGTTTGCCCATTTGCACCATGCGGTCGGTGTTGCTGACCGTGCCGGTTTTTTCTGCCCATGATGTGGCGGGCAGCACCACGTCGGCCAACCAGGCGGTTTCGGTCATGAAAATATCCTGCACCACCAGATGCTCCAGGCTGGCCAGCGCGTGGCGCGCGTGGTTCAGATCTGGGTCGCTCATGGCGGGGTTTTCGCCCATGACATACATCCCGCGAATCTTGTGCGGATCACTGTCAGGCGCCAACGCCTTATGCATGATCTCCACCACGGTGTAACCGGGCTGGTTGTCGAGGGGTGTTTTCCAGAAGTCTTCAAACCAGGCGTGAACTTCCTGGTTATCGACCCGCTGGTAGTTGGGGAACATCATCGGGATCAGACCCGCATCGCTGGCGCCCTGCACGTTGTTCTGGCCACGCAAGGGATGCAGGCCAGAACCTGGCTTGCCTATCTGGCCGGTGACGGTCACCAGCGCGATCAGGCAGCGCGCGTTGTCGGTACCGTGAACGTGCTGGCTAATGCCCATACCCCACAACACCATTGCCCCTTTGGCTTTGGCAAATTCCCGGGCCACCTCACGCAAGGTTTCGGCCGCAACACCGCAAACCGGAGCCATGGCTTCAGGGCTGTAGGCCTTGACGTTTTCCCGCAGGGCCTCAAAGTTGCTCACACGCTCCCGGATGAAGGTCTCGTCTGTCAAGCCCTCTTCGATCACCGTGTAAATCAGTGCATTGAGCATCGCCACATCGGTATCCGCCTTGAACTGGAGCGTGCGCCAGGCATGCTTGCCGATGTCGGTGACGCGCGGATCAGCCAACACAATCTTGGCGCCACGTTTGGCCGCATTTTTCATCCAGGTGGCCGCCACCGGATGATTGGCGGTCGGGTTGGATCCAATCACAAAGATCATGTCGGCATGCTCGACATCATTGACTTGGTTACTCACAGCGCCCGAGCCCACCCCTTCCAACAAGGCCGCCACACTGGAGGCATGGCACAAGCGGGTGCAATGGTCGACGTTGTTGCTGCCAAAACCGGTGCGCACCAGCTTCTGGAACAGATACGCTTCTTCATTGCTGCCTTTGGCAGAGCCAAAGCCAGCCAGTGACTTTTTACCGTGCGTGTCGCGCAGGTTTTTCAGGCTGCCGGCGCTCAGCGCAAGGGCTTCTTCCCAGGTAGCTTCGCGGAAAACCTCTGACCAATCAGCTGTGTGGCGATTGAGTTTTTCTAAAGCGGCAGGGTCTTTGGCCACACCCGGCTTGCGAATCAAGGGTTGGGTGAGCCGCTGCGGGCTGTGCGCATAATCAAAACCAAACCGACCCTTGACGCACAGGCGGTTGTGGTTGGCCGGACCATCGCGTCCATCGACGCTGACAATCACGTTGTCCTTGACGTTGTAAGTGACCAGGCAACCTACGCCGCAGAATGGACACACGGAGTCGACCTTTTTGTCGACGATTTGTGAGCCGATTTGGGTTTTAGGCATCAGGGCGCCGGTCGGGCAGGCCTGCACACACTCGCCGCAGGCCACACAGGTGCTGTCGCCCATCGGGTCATTCAAATCAAACACGATCTCGCTGTGCGAGCCGCGCATGGCGTAACCAATCACATCGTTGACCTGCTCTTCGCGGCAGGCACGTACGCAGCGGTTGCACTGAATACAGGCATCGAGATTGACCGCCATGGCCGGGTGCGACACATCATGCGCCGGCTGATGACGCCGCAGCGCCTTGAGCTCGGGGCGCACCTCGACGTCCATGCGATCGGCCCACTCGCTGAGTTCGCCGTGCTGAAGCGACTCGTCTTTCTCGCTCCATTTGTAGCCCGTGTCGGGCATGTCGGAGAGCAGCATTTCCAGCACCAGCTTTTGGCTTTTGATGGCGCGCTCGCTCTGGGCTTGAACTTCCATGCCAGCACTTGCACTGCGGCAGCAGCTTGGTGCGAGCACCCGTTCGCCCTTGATCTCCACCACACAGGCGCGGCAGTTTCCATCAGCCCGGTAACCGTCCTTGTAGCAAAGCCGCGGAATATCAATACCGTGGCGCTCGGCAACCTTGAGAATGGTTTCGCCCTCAAAAGCCTGAACGGTCTTGCCGTCCAGCAGGAATTCAATGGTCTGCGGCGTGACCTCGACCAGTCGGGCAGGTGCGTTCATTTTGGGGCTCCATGGGAAGGGTGCTCGGCGACGGCAGCGTCAATCGGGCGCGGCAAGGCACCCGTCCAGGGCGCTTCGGCAACCTCATGCGGAAAATATTTCTGGATGCAGCGAATCGGATTTGGCGCAGCCTGACCCAAACCGCAGATGGAGGCATCGCCCATCACCACGGCCAGGTCTTCAAGGGTGTCTGCATCCCAGCGCTGGACTTCCATCAACGATGCGGCTTTGGTCGTCCCGACGCGACAGGGCGTGCACTGACCACAGCTCTCATGGGCAAAAAACCGCATCACGTTGAGCGCGGCATCACGCGCCTTGTCCTGGTGCCCAAGCACCATCACCGCAGCCGAGCCGATAAAACACCCGTGCGGCTGCAGCGTGTCGAAGTCGAGCGGAATATTGGCCATGCTGGCTGGCAAGATGCCACCCGAGGCCCCGCCAGGCAGGTAGGCGTAAAGCTGATGCCCTTCAGCCATGCCACCGCAATATTCGTCAATCAATTCTTGCAGTGTGATGCCGGCAGGCGCCAGTTTGACGCCAGGCTGCTTCACCCGCCCGCTGACGCTGAAACTGCGCAGCCCTTTGCGGCCATTGCGCCCAAAACCAGAAAACCACGATGGCCCCTTTTCAACAATATCGCGCACCCAATAAAGGGTTTCAAAATTGTGCTCAAGTGTGGGCCGACCAAAAAGGCCCACCTCAGCGATATACGGTGGCCGCATGCGCGGCTCGCCACGCTTGCCCTCAATGCTTTCAATCATCGCGGACTCTTCGCCGCAGATGTAGGCCCCGGCACCGCGACGCAGCTCAATCAGCGGCAACTGGCAGGGCGGATCGGCCCGCAGTTTGGCCAGCTCGGCCTCCAGCATGGCGCGGCAGTCGTGGTATTCGTCTCGCAAATAGATGTAGCAGGCCTGGGTGCCGACGACCTGCGCTGCAATCAGCATGCCCTCAAGAAACCGGTGCGGATCGCGCTCCAGATAAGTACGATCCTTGAAGGTGCCGGGCTCGCCTTCATCGATGTTGATGGCCATCACACGCGGCGCAGCCTGGCTTCGAACAATACGCCACTTGCGACCCGCCGGAAAACCCGCACCACCCAGGCCGCGCAGGCCGGAGTCCTCCATGGCCTTGATAAAGCGCTCAGGTTCATCCTCACCATTGACCACTCCAGCCGCCAGACGGTAGCCGCCGTGGAGGCGATAAGTCTGGTAGTCGGTGTAAGCCGGCGCGTCTCCCGCCGATTTTCCGAGCACCACTGGAAGCGAGCGCTCAGCAAAATCAGATGCTACGAAATTAATAGCTGAATCCGTAGACTTGTTGCTGGCTGCAGGCTTTATTTGCTTGAGAACAGCAGCCTGGACGGCTTCTCCATCAGCAAATGCCACCGCGCGCTGATGGACCACCGCCACCGGCGCCTGCTCGCAGCGTCCCACACACGGCGCAGCGATCACGCGTACATCGTCGTTGCCCAGCAGAGCCGGCAAACGCGCCATCAAATCCTTGGCTCCGGCGAGCTCGCATGCCAGCCCGTCGCACACCCGAACGGTCAGCCCGGCCGCCTGCTCGTCGCCCTTCAAGACTTCAAAGTGATGGTAAAAAGTGGCGACTTCGTAGACCTCGGCCATCGGGATATTCATTTGCCGCGACAACGCCACCAGGTGCCTGTCGTGCAAGCAGCGGTAGGCGTCGTTGAGCTTGTGCAAGTTTTCAATCAACAGGTCGCGCCGGTACCCCGTGATGGGTTTCGGGCCAATCAGAGCCAGAACTTCGCTGATGGATAACTCATCGGCCTGGCGACCCTTGAGCTTGCTTTTGCGGCGAAGA
>JANMBW010000431.1:0-4485 GCA_031360565.1 Polaromonas sp. | reverse complement strand
GCAGACCAGGTTGAAACAGTTCCGCCCGTATACCCAGCGCCAGCACACCGCCAAGCATCAGCATGGCAAACGCAAACAACAAATAAAGCGTTCCAATGTCTTTGTGATTGGTCGCAAACACCCACCGACGCCAGCCCGTCGGCGCGTGGTCATGGTGAGCGTGCTCATCATGAGAATGGTCGTGATGGTCTAGAACTGCACTCATCTTGGCTTCCTTTGGTGGCTTAGGCCTGTAGCTACTGTCTTGCGGCGGACGGGATGGTCCGGCGCGTTAAGGTCTCGAATCGAATGTCGCGTCGCAGAAAAAAACGAAGTTGAACTTACTTGCGGGCCGCCAGTATTTCTGATGGCTGAACCAGCTGACCCGTTTGATTGGACCAGTTGTTCTTGGTGTAGCTGATCACCGCCGCGATGTCGGTGTCGCTCAGTGCTTTCCAGGCAGGCATGGCGCCGCCGTTGGCACCATTGAGCAAAATAGCGATCTGCTTGGAGTGGTCTTTGTCTAGAACGACAGCCGAGCCGTCGAGCGCCTTGATCGGGCCGGCACCCTTGCCGCTGGCCTGATGGCAGGCCGCGCAGTTGGCGGCATAGACTTTTTCGCCGCGTGCCTTGATGTCTGCCAGCGTCCAGACTTTGGCCGGATCATCAGCCTTGGCGGCCGCTTCTTTGTTCTTGCCTGCCACCCATGCCGAATAGTCAGGCGCTGACAACACCTTGACGTGAATCGGCATGTAAGAGTGTTCTTTGCCACACAGCTTGGAACACTGTCCGTAAAAGTCCCCCACTTTTTCAGCGCGGAACCAGGTGTCACGCACGAAGCCAGGAATTGCATCCTGGTTGATACCAAAAGCCGGCACCATGAAGGCATGAATCACGTCGTTGGCGGTGGTGATGATGCGAATCTTCTTGTCGACAGGTACCACCAACGGCTGGTCTACCTTCAACAGATAGTTGTCGGCTGCGTCGCCGGCCTTCGGTCCGCCTGCGTCAGACAGGACGCGTTGACTGTTATCAAGGGTTGACAAAACCCCGATTCCCTCGCCTTCGCCCTTGATGTAGTCGTATCCCCATTTCCACTGCATACCTGTGGCCTTGATGGTCAGGTCCGCATTGGTCGTGTCTTTTTCCGACACCACTGCCTTGGTTGCGGGCAACGCCATGGCGATCACAATCAGAAAAGGCACGACTGTCCAGGCAATTTCTACCGCAGTGGACTCATGGAAATTGGCGGGTTTGTGACCGACCGATTTGCGGTGTTTCAAAATGGAATAGAACATCACGCCAAAAACGGCGACAAAAATCACCAGGCAAATGGCCAACATGTACCAATGCAGCCAGGCCTGGTCTTCGGCCACCTTGGTGACTGCCGGGTGAAGGTTGTATTGCCGCACAGCGGGGCCACCGGGCAGATCATTCACAGCGTAAGCTGCGGTACTCAACCAGGTCGCAGCGGAGCCCAAAACGAGGCTAGCCGGATGCGCGCCAAGCCGCTTGAATTTGCCCATGGTTTTACCTACGTTCATCGTGATCACCGTTAATGCCCCAATTACCAACCGAATTAAGCGCTTGATTATAAAGTTATAAAGCAGGCGCCAAGCCCCTGTGCGAGGCCCCTCGCTTGAGATGCTGCACCGGCGCTGAAAGTCAGCAGCCTCGCAAAGCGAATCTAATTTCCCTGGCCAAAGCTGGTCGGAACTCTGGCCGAAGATGCCGCCCAACCCGAACTGATTGCCCCTGACCCGACACCTCTATGAGCGAGCCATCACCGCTTTGAGGCTCAACCCTGACCCACTCCCGATTGAAGGACGCACGCTGCAAACGCCCAGCGGTTTCGAGTTCAACCACCAGTTCTCCGCCGCGCAACATGATTTTTTCGCCGTCCCGCGCATGCCGCGCGTAAATCAGAAATGCCGCGCCGACCGCCAGCAGTTCTGCCCATGCAAAAGGCATGACCAGTTTGGCGCCTTGAATCCAGAAGAAGGTCGCAATGCCCAGTGATACGGTACACAGTGAGGCATACAGGCACATCAGCTGAAAGGGTGTGATGGAGCAATTTCGCTTTAGCAACCATTGCACCACCGGCAGGCCGTGGGAATCTTCCGAGGGCGAGCTGGCAAATCGAAATGTTGGCGCTCGGAGCGCGGGATTCGGATCAAACAAGGTACGACACCCAAAGGATGCGAACTCCAACAGGGTCCGCATGCGGCGTGGGAACATGCCCATAAAAAGTACACAAAAATTATAGCCAGGTTTGCTGAAGGCATGGCCTGATTCGGCGCGCAAGCCTGCAGCCGGAAAAGGGGTTATTTGACGCCGCATCCGGCCGCCGGGTTGATAGTCCGAGCCGGCTCAGGTCCTGGTCACGCTACCGCCAGCTTTCAGCAGGCTGCGCATGTCCTCCAGCGACACCGCACTGCGCGCACTGACACTGACTTTGGGTTGCGGCTTGAGGGCGTGTCCATAAATGACTTCAAAGGTCAGCGTCATCCGCCCATCCGAGCCCTTCTTCAATTGCGCTGCCAGGGCTTCTTCCAGCCGGGCGCGCCACTGTCGGCCTCGCAACGCGGCAAAGCGGGCGGGATGAAAATTCCGGCCAAGCTCTCTGAGCTCCTGCAACACGCGCGCCGGGCTGTCATAAGTCAGGGTAATGCGCTCCATGTCCATCACCGGCTCGGCAAAACCGGCGTGCACCAGCATGTCACCCCAGTCATGCATATCGGTCAGGTCGTGGCCTGCCGGTGGCCAGCCCCACCGACGATAGAGCTCACGGAGTTCACCAGCGGTGTCAGGCCCCAGGCACGAAAACATCAGGAAGCCGTCAACCTTCAGTGTGCGGTGCCACCGGGCCAGCAACGCCTGTGGGTCAGCCGACTCATGTAGCGCCATGTTGGCCCACAACATGTCCACGCTGGCCGGCGGCGGCGATTCAAAACGGCTTGCCCGTCCAAGCCAACGGCTTGGATACCACCACGGAGATGCTATTTGTTTAATAGCGTCTTGGGTCCTGTTTGCGGTGGCTTCGGCTACAAAACACTCTGCATCGGGATACCGGCGGGCAAGCTGCGCATGGGCCTTGATTCCACCGCGTACCGCGCCCCAGTTGGCCCATGCCTTGGGCTGCAAACGGATCCACTGAAGCCGGTCCAGCATGCGGCTGGCAATTTCTTCGTGCAGCCAGGGAGAAGCCAGGGGCGCCATGCGCTGCCAGCGGGCCACGGCGGTCGGGTCAAGAGTGGGGGGGCGTTGGGGATCGCTCATGAAGAAAGAAAAGGAGGTGCCGGTGGAGGGATAGGCGAATCCCTCGCGAGTATGAGTATATTGACACGGTGTTCAAACGCCTGCTCGCCACGTGCTCAGACCTGAAGGGTTCTATGCCAGCCCTGACCAGTCAGTGCGCGGTATGTCGTAGCTGGCCGGCGCGCCAGGTATGCGACCCTTGCATTGCACGCTTTTCGCCCTGGTTGCAGCGCTGCAAAGCCTGCGCGATTGCCCTGCCGCCCGGTGTGCGGGACAGTCCGGATGTGCCGCTCCGTCTTTGCACGGACTGCACCCGCCACCCTCCCCCGCTGGATGCCACCCTGGCAGCCCTGACCTACAGCTATCCCTGGTCGGAGCTGATCACGCGCTACAAATTTGGTGAGCGGCCAGGCTGGGCCAGTTTTCTTGCACACCTGTTGCTGCAGACGCCCGGCACGCGCCAGGCGCTGGACGAGCTGCAAAAAGCTGATCTGATAATTCCCATGCCTTTGTCCACTGAACGCCTGCAATCACGCGGCTTCAACCAGGCCTGGGAACTGACTAGTGCACTGGTGGCCCAGACCCATTGCCTGGCCACCCCCGACGCCCGGCTGCTGCTGCGAGTGAAAAACACCCGTCCCCAGACCGAGCTCAGCCGCGAGGCTCGCCTTGCCAACGTCCGGGACGCATTTCAGGTTGAGCCGTTGCGGGCGCACCTGCTGTCAGGTCGACGCGTGGTGCTGGTCGATGATGTGGTGACCAGCGGGGCTTCGCTTTTTGCTGCTGCCAGCGTGTTGCGGGCAGCCGGCGCCCAGCACATTACCGGCATGGCGATTGCCAGAACGCAGTGATTAGTGGCCCCCACGCTCGTCGCTTCGCGTACTTCGCTGCCCCCCGAGGGGGCTGTGCTGGCTTGGGGCGGCCCTGCGCGGCGCACTTTGACCCCCACGCTCGTCGCTTCGCGTACTTCGCTGCCCGCCAGGTAGCTGTGCTGGTTTAGGGCGGTCCATTTCAAGGGTGACAATCCGGGAATGTTCAATATCGTTCTGGTCGAGCCCGAAATACCGCCCAACACGGGTAATGTGATCCGGCTGGCAGCCAACACCGGTTGTCGCCTGCATCTGGTCGAGCCACTGGGCTTTTCCATGCAGGACAAACACATGCGGCGCGCTGGATTGGACTACCACGAATACGCCCAGGTGCTTCGCCACGCCAGCTGGCAGGCCCTGCTCGACAGCGAGCAGCCTG
>JANMBW010000407.1:0-4427 GCA_031360565.1 Polaromonas sp. | reverse complement strand
GCATAAGCCCGGCGGGGTTCATCGGATCGGTTGGGGTCGGCATGGTGCAGCGTCCGTTGGTGATGAATGGTGGCACCACCGGCGGGCACCGGGCAGGTGACCCGCTGGCTGGCATCGACGCCTTCAGCCTCCAGTCCGTGTATTCGTGGATCATGGTTGAGCCGGTGATGCGGTAGCAGGGGGCCGAGATGGCTTCCCGGGATGAAGTCGAGGCAACCATTGGCAATATTCACCGCCTGCAGCGGCATCCAGATGGTCAGGGACTGGTAGTTGGTGTACTTCGGGAAAAAAGCCTCATCCTGATGCCAGGGCGTCTCACCGCCCGACCGCGCGGGCTTGAGAATGGCGTGTTCAAACACCAGTTCGGCGCTTGGTCCGAGCAACTGCCTGGCAATGTTCAGGGCATGGGTGCGAAACAGAGTCTGCTTGAGCGCGGGTTCATAGCGCGACAGATCCAGCATTTGTGGCAAAGTCAGCGCGCTATCGGCCTGATCGGTGCCTGAAAAATCAAAAAAATCGCCGTTTTCCCAGCCCACGCGTCGTTCGAAAAAGTGATCGTAGATATCGCGAATCCAGTTGACTTCTTCCGCTGTCGTGATTTGCGGCAGACTGAGGTAGCCGTTTTCATGAAAGAAGCTGATCTGATGAGGCGATAAAGCTGTGCAGGGCAGCATGAAAAGACTCCTGGGCCGGCACCGGATCGGGCATCAAGGCGGAGTACTTGTTGCTGTGGGTGCTTCTGGCTCAAGTATTGCCAAGGTCAAAGCAATCGCAATGGCCCGTTGGAACTAACGACTGCTAACAACTGATACGTGAAGAAATCACCGATTCCCGGCATTCAAGGTTGACAACGATCCGACTGATAGTGGTCGCTGACATCGACCGGCCAGTCAGGAGCCTGCTCCACTTCCCGCAGCTACCGATCGGGTAGCGCTAGCTCAACTCAGCAGTCGGCCCGCGTTCCATCAGGGCCGCTACGGCTTCTCGCGGCGAGACCTCGCCATTGAGCAAGGCCACTACGCCCCGGGAGATCGGCATGTCAACGCCGAGACTGGCAGCACGCTGCACCACGGTGCGGGCACAGTAAACGCCCTCTGCGACATGCCCGAGCGAGGTCACGGCCTGTTGCAAGGTTTTGCCCTGCGCCAGAGCAAGGCCCACCTTGCGGTTACGGCTCAGGTCGCCGGTGGCGGTCAACACCAAATCCCCCAGGCCCGACAAGCCGGTGAAGGTTTCAGGCCGCGCACCCAGAGCGATGCCCAGGCGCGTGATTTCAGCCAGACCGCGGGTAATCAAGGCGGCACGGGCATTCAGGCCCAATTGCAGGCCATCACACAGGCCCGCGGCAATGGCCAGAACGTTTTTGACGGCACCACCTACTTCGACGCCGACCATGTCGTCACTGGCATACACCCGAAGCGTTGGGCTATGCAAAGCCGCCACCAGCGCTTCCCGCACGTCAGGATCGTCGCTGGCAGCGACCAGGGCAGTGGGCTGGCCGCGAGCCACCTCTTGTGCAAAACTGGGACCGCTCAGCACCCCTGCTCTTAAATTGATAGCTACCTGTCCAAGTATTTCGTGGACTAGCAGCCCGTGCGGCTCCAAAGTTGCGGCGGTCGGCGACTGTGGCGCCTCAAATCCCTTGCTCAGCCAGACCACCGGCACACGCACTGTGGCAAGGCTTTGCAACATGAACCGCGCGGCCGATACCGGCGTGGCAATGATGATGAGATCGTGTCCACTCGCCGCGGCAGCCAGTGACCCACCGCCCAAATCACTGCCAGCAATCTGCAATGCCTCGGGCAGGGCGATGTCAGGCAGGTAGCGGTCGTTGACGCGTCGGGTTTGTAGGGCCTTGACCAGCGCGGCGTCTCGGGCCCACAAGGTGACCTGATTGACCGGCGCGCGACGTGCTGCACTGATGGCTATCGCCGTACCCCAGGCCCCGGCGCCAAGAACAAGGATTTTCATGAGCGGGCGATGACAGCGAGTTGCCGGAGCAGCCAGTCAGTCGGCTTCAGACAATGATTTGCGGGGGAGCCGGGTTGGCCGCCGCAGCTTGGGCCTGCTGCTGCTCGTACATGGCCTGAAAGTTGATCTCGGCCAGGTGCACGGGCGGAAAGCCACCACGCTGGATCACATCGGACACATTGCTGCGCAGGTAGGGGTAAACAATTTGCGGACAGGCAATACCGAGCACAGCACCGACTTGCTCGGCCGGCATGTTGCGCAGCTCAAAAATACCGGCCTGCTTGGCTTCCACCAGAAACATCGTTTGCTCGCCAATCTTGGCGTGAACGGTGGCCGTCACAGTCACCTCGAACAGGCCGTCCGAAACCGGCGCAGCTTCAACGCCTAGTTGAATGTCGACACCGGGTTGCTCCTGGTTTAACAAAATCGCGGGAGAGTTGGGTTGTTCTAGCGAGACGTCCTTGAGGTAAACGCGCTGGATCTGGAAAACAGGGTCAAGGTTGGCATCAGCCATGGTTTAACTTTCTCGTAACAAGAAGACGAACAAAAAGAGGAACAAATAGAAATTGGATATGACAAGCTAAAAGGAAACTGAGGCTAGCCAGCGGGCAACGTCGCATTATCTCAGTGCAAAAGCAGGCGCGAATCAGGTTTTCGGGCTTGCCCAACAGACAGTCCCAAAAGAAAAAACCTAGGCGCTGGCCAGGAGGGGTGTCAGCCCCCCTTTGCCGTCCAGTGCCACCAGGTCGTCGCAGCCTCCGACGTGGGTCTGCCCAATAAAAATCTGCGGCACGGTACGGCGGCCGGTGATGGCCATCATGGCCTGACGCTCGGCCGGCAAAAGGTCGACGCGGATTTCATCGAGCTCAGTGACGCCGCGCGCCCGCAGAAGCTGTTTGGCATGGTTGCAATAGGGACAGCTGCCAGTGGTGTAGATCTTGACGGTTTGCATGGCGGTTTCCGGGAACGAGAGAGGGCGGTTAATCAAGCAGATGTCAGGCTTTTTCGAGCGGCAGGTTGGCGTCTTTCCAGGCTTTCAGGCCGCCTCCCAGGGCGTGAGCCTGCTCATAGCCGAGTTTTTTGGCCACAGCCACCGCTCTGGCCGAACGTGCGCCATCCGCGCAAACCAAAATGACGGGGAGCGCCTTGTTTTTCACGGCGGCTGGCAATTTGTCTTCGAACTGGCTGAACGGGACATTCTTTGCACCGCCCACATGACCACCGGCAAAGGCATCAACTTCGCTCACATCAATCACCACCGCCTTTTCGCGATTGATCAGTTGCACGGCAGCAGCAGCGCTCAAGTTCCCGGCGTTCATGCCTGAGGCAATCAGCGGCCAGACCAGCATGCCGCCAGAAGTCAACGCAACGGATATCAACATCCAGTTATCGATCAGAAATTTCACTTTAGGCCTTTGACTATTTTTTGACTAACCCTTGATTTTAGAATGCAGGCTGGAAACTGCTTGGCCGGCATTCTTTTTACCCTCATCCCACACCGTCACATTGCATCGCCCATGTCCTCACTCCCGCACAAACTTGTCCTGATACGCCACGGCGAATCGCTCTGGAATCTTGAAAACCGGTTCACCGGCTGGACCGATGTGGACCTGACCGAAACCGGCGTTGCCCAGGCCAAACGTGCAGGGCAGCAGCTTCTGGCTGACGGCTATGACTTTGATGTGGCCTACACCAGCGTGTTGAAGCGGGCAACGCGCACGCTCTGGCACACGCTTGACGAAATGGACCGCACCTGGCTGCCGGTGGTACACAGCTGGCGCCTCAACGAGCGCCATTACGGCGGACTGCAAGGCTTGAACAAGCTGGAGACTGCCAAAAAATATGGCGATGAACAGGTGCTGATCTGGCGCCGTAGCTACGACACGCCGCCGCCTGCCCTGGCTGCCAGCGACGAACGCAGTGAGCGCGCCGACCGACGCTACGCCAAACTGCTGCCGGGCCAGATACCCCTGACGGAGTGCCTCAAAGACACAGTGGACCGGGTGCTGCCCTTTTGGAACGAAGCCATGGCTCCTGCCATCAAGGCGGGCAAACGCATTGTGGTGGCGGCCCACGGCAACTCGATCCGGGCACTGGTTAAATATCTGGACAACATTTCCGATGCGGATATCGTTGGATTGAACATTCCGAACGGCATTCCGCTGGTGTATGAACTCGACGCCGAGCTCAAGCCGCTGCGTCACTACTACCTGGGCGACCAGGCCGCCACGGTTCAGACCCCCGAAGCAGCGGCGGCGGGAATTCTGTAAACGCCGGGTAAACCGGGCGGACCATCGCACCCATTGAGCACTTTTTTGGCTTTTGGGACTTTTCTACTGGATGGCCGCGGCAACTGCGGAACTGTCAGGCGGGGTCTTTGTCCTAGGTGTATATTGCTCAAGAGCTGTTTGACCGGGTTCTTTCATCAGGTCCAAAGAAAGTAGTTTTATGCGTCA
>JANMBW010000348.1:0-7197 GCA_031360565.1 Polaromonas sp. | reverse complement strand
GAGCGCCTGCGCGGCGACACCGCTTTGCCGGTAGGCGACACACCGGCGCAGTATGCGGCTTTTATTCAAGCTGAACAGGCGCGCTGGAAGCTAGTGGTCAGCCGCGCCAAGATCAAGCCGGAGTAAACGCCGCCGCCACGCCCTCCCTGCCGGTCTAGGCCGGTACCAGCGTCAGCGCAGGTGGGGCTGCCTCGAACGGTTTGGCGTGGGACGTGTCCCCCTCTTGCACAGACAGCTCCTTGCGCAACATGCGAACGCCGCCAAAGATCGTGGCGAAAGCGACGTCCTTCGCGTCCCGACCTGTACCCACCCGCACCAGCCGGTCTATCGGCGCCATTTTGGTGGCGTCAAATGTCACCCACTGCCCATCCAGCCAGGCTTCAAAGACGGCATGAAAATCTTGCGGCGGATCGGCAAAGTGGACGTAGCCCACCACCAGCCGTGCCGGGATGTTGAGCGCGCGACACAGCGTGATGCCCAGGTGCGCAAAATCACGGCAAACGCCAGCGCGCTGCACAAACACTTCCTGCGCTGTGGTGGTCGACGTGCTGATGCCCGGTTGGTAGCTGATGGACTCATGAATCCAGTTTTCGACCGCACGCACCCGGTGAATGCCGGGCGAAATCGATCCAAACAATTGTTGCGCCGCCCGGCTCAACACATCCGACTCGCAATAGCGACTGGGCATCAGGTAACGCAGCACCTCGTCCGGCACGGCCGTTACGGGCGCCTCGTCCAGGTGCAGGGGTACAACCGGAGCCTTGATTTCAACGCTGGCCCGGTAGTTGACCGACAACACGCCTTTGGGCGCATCGAGCCGGACAAACCGATTGCCGTTGCGGTCATCGCTGAAAGTACGTACCTTCATGCTCGGTGTGATGGTCAGTCGTTCCTCGACGACGTTTTGGGCGCTGTCAAACGCCGCCTCTATGTGAAACAAAAAATGGGCCGGGAGGCCCACTTCGTAATCGAGCATCAGATCAATGATGGCAGTGTGCATGAGAACCCTGAAGTGAAGAATATAAAAACTGCCTGGTGCTCAGCCCCGTAGGAGGCGGGTCACCCAGGCGAACAAAGAAAGGGAGCTAGGAGGCTTCGCGATAGGTCGACGAAAACCAGTTCCGGCAGGTCACAGACAAAATCTGTGCCGCGCGGGCCATCGTGTCGCCGGCCTCGGCGCTGTGGCTGTGCGCCTTCAGGCGATTAACCAGCAAAAGTTCGGCCAGACTGGCTTGCAGGCGTTGCTGGCGTGGGGACATAGGGACCAATTTGAGGGGGGGCGCGGCACGGCGGGGCGCTGTGGGCTGCAAAAAATAATGCGCTGACGATGCCAAGTCCGAAGCTGTATGCCTCGGCTCGGCAATCTTGGCCTGAACCGCAGCGTGTTCCATTTACTTGAGCACCTTCTTGACTGCCCCAACACCCAGGGCCGCCAGCACCACAAACACCACTGCCAATATCAAAAACAGACCAAACAAAATCTTGGCAATACCGGCCGAACCAGCGGCCAATCCGCCGAAACCCAGCGCTCCTGCAACCAGGGAAATCAGTGCAAACACAATAGCGTACTTGAGCATGGTGGAGTTCCAGGCCATCAAGCCGCAACTGGTCTAAGGCCCTTGAGTGAATGTGAATAAATAGTAGGGCGCAGCGCAAATTCTTTGGCTCAGCAGCCCCCGCATCGGCTTGTAGGACGAGCACCAGCACCGTCTCAACAGCCCCAAAGAACCGACTCGCAGCAGGAGAAAGGATCTAGGCCGGCCCACCTGGCTTGGCCTAGCACGAATGCAGCAGCCCGTGTTGCGCAAGCCAATCGAAACTGGCCGACACTCGGGTTTTCCCTTGATTCGGAGTCTCCCATGTCATCGTCCCATCAGCCATCCGCCCCGACCCTGTTTGATCCGGTTCAGGCCGGGGATCTGCACCTCGCCAATCGCGTCGTGATGGCACCGCTCACACGCAACCGCTCGCCAGACGCCGTGCCACCGCCCATGGTGGCCACCTATTACGCCCAGCGCGCATCAGCCGGACTGGTGATCACCGAAGCCACCGCGATCACCCAGCAGGCACAGGGCTATTCCAACGTGCCTGGCCTGTACACGCCAGAGGCTGTCGCCGCCTGGAAAAAGGTGACTGATGCCGTGCATGCGCAAGGCGGAAAAATCGTGGTCCAGCTGTGGCATGTGGGCCGCATTTCGCACGTCAGCCTGCAACCCGGCGGCCAGGCTCCGGTAGCGCCTTCGGCCATCGCTGCCAAGGCCAAGACGGTGCTGATCAAGCAAGGCACGCCGGAGTTTGTGGACACCTCCATGCCGCGTGCGCTGACACTGGAAGAAATCCCTGGCATCGTTGATGACTACCGTCGGGCCACTCAGGCTGCGATCGACGCGGGGTTCGACGGCGTGGAAGTGCACAGCGCCAACGGCTATTTGCTCGACCAGTTCCTGCGCTCGGAGTCCAACCAGCGCACCGACGCCTACGGCGGCAGCATCGAAAACCGCGCCCGTCTGTTGCTGGAAGTGATGCAGGCCGTTTGCGGCGTGATCGGCGCCGGCAAAACCGCGCTGCGTCTGTCGCCGGTTGCGCCGTTAAACGATAAGGCTGACCGCAGCCCGCAAGCCCTGTTCAACCATGTGGCGACGGAGTTGGGTCGCAACCCGGTCACGCGTGGCCTGGCCTATGTGCACGTGATTGAAGGCGCAACCGGCGGTGATCGCATCCTGCACGACGTCCCGTTTGACTATGCTGCCCTGAAGGCGGCGTACCGCGATGCAGGCGGCACCGGCGCCTGGATGGTTAACAACGGGTTTGACAAGGCGCATGCTGAAAAAGCCATTGCCGAGGGTGCTGATTTGGTGGCTTTTGGTCGTCCCTACATCGCCAACCCGGACATGGTCGAGCGTTTAAAGCAAGGCGGGCCCTTTAACGAAGGCAATCAAAGCACCTACTACGGCGGCACCGAGCAGGGCTACACCGACTACCCCACCCTCAAACAGGCGTGATGCTATTTTATAGATAGCAAAATAAGTCCATTCTGTGCTGCCTGCAGGCGCTTTCAATGCCTGTAGCCGGCGTGGAATGGTGTTAAAACTCACTGTGCCAGCGCACGCTGTAAAACTGCGCCGGACCCCGATCGCGGTTGTAGCCGGGGTGGGTAATATGCTGGACGCCCAGGCTCAAGGCTGATTGCAATTTGCCTCCCCGTAGAGACCACTCGGGCAAAGCCATGCGGTAGTAGGTTTCAAAGATCCGCTCCGTGCCGTAGTTGAGGCGTCCGTCGCCGAGAAATGCGCCCTGGCCTCCGGCGGCGAGGTAATCCCGGTGCGCGGCTGACAAGCCGTTGATCGCATACGCGACACCGATGCGGTCCTGTTTGCGGTCCCATCGGGCACCGGTCCATTGCCCGCCAAACGAGAGTTGCCGGTCGATTTCGGTGAAGGCGTAGGTTTCAAGGTTGCCGCTGTTACGGCTGACACGCAGAAACAAACCCTCATCGTCTCCCAACGGGGCCTCCAGGGTGGCGCCCCAGCCGGTTTTGACCTGGGAGCGGCGCACCAGCGATACATCTGGCACGCCACCCAGCGCCAAAGCGTCTCTGAAACCGCCGGCGATGGTACGGTTGCGAAACACCACCACTCGCCCGCGCAAAGGACCGGCCGCCAAAGCAACAGGCAGGTCGCCGTCGACTTCGAGCTGGTCGCCGTATTGGCGTCGGATATTGTGCTCAAGCGCCAGTCCATTGCTTTCCCTCGGCTGCATCGCCCGACCCGCCCGGACGGACCAGGCCGGCGTGCGGTACTCCACCACAGCGCCGGTGGTGTAACCCCGGGCGTCCGCCGGGTAGTCCCATGCACCATGCGTCAGGAAAGACCAGTTCAGGAACTGGCTGCGCGGGTCTTTGGCATAGGGGTTGTTGTCAAAATAATCCAGCAGCGAAAACGATCCGACCGTGACGGTCCAGCGCCTGGCGCCGTAATTCCCGCCCAGTTCGTTGAAGCGGGCCTCCACCTTTTCGGTGTCCGAGCCCACGTCGAAGCGCTGCTGAACGAACAAGCGCCCGATGTATTTTTTAAGGCTGGTGCTGCTGCCGCGCTGCAGCTCGGCATTGCTGAGGCCGCCCGCGCCGGTCAGATTCGATGGGGGCACGCCCTGCGCGCCTTCGGGATTGAAGTGAAGCTGCGCCCCTTGCCACAGCCGCGCGCCAAAGTCAGCGGTGGTGGTGAAGGAATACGATTTTTCAGCGCCAGGGAGCAGGGATTTTGGGCCGGTATACGCCGCATTCAAGGAGGGCTTGCGCTGCCAGATGTAGGTGGCCTGCGCGTGAAAGCCAAACGGCGCCGTGGCTTCAGCGGGTGCTTGGGCCTGAGCCTCAGGAGCTGCTTGCGCTTGGGCCCGTGCATAAAACGGCCAGACCACCAGTAGGCTGCTGATCAAGGCCAGGCGAAAGTGTGGAGGATGAGATGCCCGCATGGGCCAGATTATGCTTTGCAAGAAGGCCCATGGAATCGAAAACATTCAGGCACGTCGTCTTGTAGCCGAGGTGCACTGGGCCGAAGCGGCAGCTCGCGGAGCAGGCATCACCCGGCTCTGTAGATATCCTTAAACGTGATGGTGGCACGCAGGCCTGACCCCGCTTCTGGCGTATCAAGACTGAAACGCGCCCCCAGCAGTTCGGCGTACCCGCTCACAATTGCCAGGCCCAGTCCGGCACCCTCGCCCAGGCGCTGCCCGGCCGGCCCCAGGGTCCAGCGATGGCGCAACTGCGCCGCATCTGTTTCGCTCAAACCCGGGCCGTTGTCGGTGACCGCCAGCTCCACCCCGCCCGCCTTCAATCCTACCGATACGGTGATGCGCGGATGACTGGAAGTGCCGTAGCGCAGCGCATTGTCCAGCAGGTTTCCCAGAATGCCTTCAATCAGTGCGGCGTCGGCCAGCACCGTCACTCGCTCGTCCAGGCCTTCACCGCCCAGGTCAACCTGCGCGGCATCGGCTTTTGGCATGTAGCGCAGCAGGACCTCCCGCGCCACGTCGTTCAGCGCCACGGGTTCCAGTCGAAGACCGGCGCGGGCCTCGTCCGCCAGCGCCAGCGCCAGCAGCTGTGCCACCATGTGGCTGGCCCTGGACTCCGCCTGCGCTATGCCTTGCAACTGTTCGCGCCAGACCTGCGGGTCCGCGTGCGCCAACGCATAGCCCGCCTGGGCCCGGATGCCCGCCAGCGGCGTGCGCAGTTCATGCGCCACATTGCCGACAAATTCGCGCTGGGCGCTGAGGCTTTCATCCAGCCGCCCCAGCATGGAATTCACCGCCAGCCCAAGGCGCTCCACGTCGCGGGTACTGGCGCCGGTGGTGACCGATTGCGGGACCGGCGTCAAGTCCCTGGCGTCACGCCGGTTCAGTGCACCCTGTAGTTCGGCCAGCGGCTGCAGGTCGCGCTGTATCACGCCAAGCAGCCACCACGCCAACACCACCAAAAGCAAGGCCTGCGGCACCACGCCATAGCCCAGCATGCGGTGCAACAGGCGATTGCGGCTAGCCGAGGTTTGCGCCATCACGACGGTGTATTCCGCCGGTTCGCCGCGGCGCAAGCTGACTGCTCGCAATTCCCGGCCCTGAAACAGGATGTCGGCAAACCCATAGGGTGCATTGTTGGGCAGCGGTGGCGTCCGCAGCCCGGCATGGCCAGCCACCAGCGTCCCATCGGGCCGCAGCACGGCGAGGTAAACCGACTCGCTCTGATCAAAGAGCAAGGCGCCCATTTCGCGCGCCGACAGGTTGAGCACCGGCCCGTTTGCGCCGCTGCGCACGTTGGCTGCCACCGCGTAGGCGTCGTCCAGCAGCGAGCGATCAAAAGCCTGTCCGGCGAAATGGTTGGCGACCCCCAGCACGATGGCCGTGCCCAGTGCCCACATCAGCACCAGCGGCACGACCACATGGCGGGTGATGCGGCTGCGCAGGGAGGGCTTGTTCATTCGCCTTCCTCCAGCACGTACCCCAGACCGCGCAGGGTGCGGATATGCACGCCGCTGCCGCCGAGTTTTTTTCGGAGCCGCGAAATGAAGGCTTCCAAGGCGTTGTCACCCAGCGACTGGTCGCTTTCCGAGAGCTTTTCAGACAGCACCCGTTTGCTGACTACCCGGCCGGGCGGCGTGAGCAGCTCCCACAGCACTTCAAACTCGCGGGCCGGCAAGTCCCACGGCTGACCTTGCAAAAAAAAGCGCCGCGCCTGGCGGTCCAGCACCAAAAGCCCCTGGCTCACCCGGTCGGACGTGCCATGCGCGCGTCGCACCAGGGCCCGCAGCCGGGCTTCGACTTCGGCCAGATCGAAGGGCTTGCCGAGGTAGTCGTCGGCGCCAGCATCCAGCCCGACGATGCGCTCGTCGGTGCGGTTGCGGGCGGTCAACACCAGAACCGGCGTGCGGTCACCGCGGCCTCGCGCCTCGCGCAGCAGACTCAAGCCGTTGCCCATGCCACTGCGGGGCTGACTGGACACCGGCAAATTCAAGTCGAGCAACACCGTGTCGTAGGTCTGCACCCGCCACCAGTGGCGCGCCTCATCCAGCGTGCGGGCCACGTCGACGCGGTGGCCGGCATCGCCCAGGCTCTGCAGCATCACCTGGCACAGCGCGGCATCGTCTTCAACCAGAAGGATTCTCATCAAATGAAGGCGGACCTGTGGGAGCGGGCCGGGCGGCGACCCACCTCTACGTGAAAGTACGCAGCCACCAGTCAGTTGGTGGTCAGCGCCCGTGAGCGATAAACCCACGATGAGCATACGACATTTCTTTTTTGCCACCGCTTGCGTTGCGGCTTCGTCGGTCGGGGCACAAGGGAGCCCCGCCGCGGCCTTGCCCGCCCCACCTGCTGCGATGGCCCAGAGCGGGGAGGCACAGCGCGTGTCGCTGGTAGAGGTGCTGCAGGCCGCACGACGCAACCTTGATGTGTCGATGGCCCGGCGCCAGCTCACCGCAGCACAGGGCGATGTGCTGGCCGCCGACCACGCCCCGGCCCCGTTGCTGTCGGCCAAAGCCTCCTCGATCGACTTGCAAAATGGCGTGGGTGGCGGCAACGTGCTGACCCAAAAACGCATCGACAAGGCGATCGGTCTTGACTGGACCTGGGAGCGTGGCAACAAGCGCGAGCTGCGCACCCGCGGTGCGCAACAAATCGTGGCTGCGGCGCAGACCGACATTGACGACA
>JANMBW010000319.1:0-3862 GCA_031360565.1 Polaromonas sp. | reverse complement strand
AGGCCGGTTTCCTCGGCCAGCAAACGGTCCAGGTCACGCAGCAAGGCGCCGCCACCGGTCAGCATCATGCCGCGGTCGGCGATGTCGGCACCCAGCTCGGGCGGGGTTTGTTCGAGCGCGTTTTTGACAGCACTCACAATGTTGTTCAGCGGGTCGGTCAGGGCTTCGAGGATTTCATTTCTTGAAATGGTGAAGCTGCGCGGCACACCTTCGCTCAGGTTGCGGCCCTTGACTTCCATTTCCTTGACTTCCGAGCCGGGAAAGGCCGAACCGATATTCTTTTTGATGGCTTCAGCCGTCGGCTCGCCAATCAGCATGCCGTAGTTGCGCCGGATGTAGTTGATGATCGCTTCGTCAAAACGGTCGCCACCCACCCGCACGCTGCCCTTGTAGACCATGCCGCCGAGCGAAATCACGCCGACCTCGGTGGTGCCGCCGCCAATATCGACCACCATGGAACCGCTGGCTTCAGACACCGGCAAACCGGCACCAATGGCGGCGGCCATGGGTTCTTCAATCAGATAAACATCGCTGGCACCGGCACCTAGCGCGCTTTCGCGAATTGCCCGGCGTTCGACTTGGGTGGAACCACAAGGCACACAAATGATGATGCGCGGGCTGGGTTTGAAAAAGCTGCGCGGATGCACCATCTTGATGAACTGTTTGAGCATCTGCTCGGTCACGGTGAAATCGGCAATCACACCGTCTTTCATCGGGCGGATGGCTTCAATATTGCCCGGTACCTTGCCCAGCATGGCCTTGGCCTCGTGACCGACTGCCTGGATGGTTTTCTTGCCTTGCGGGCCGCCTTCATGGCGAATGGCGACGACAGACGGTTCATCCAGCACAATGCCGCGGTCGCGTACATAAATCAGGGTATTTGCTGTGCCAAGGTCGATGGCCAGGTCGGTGGAGAAGTACCGACGGAATGCTTCAAACATATACAGAGATCCGGTTAGGCATGAACAAACTTCGTTGCTCTATCGCCTTATTAGGTTTATTTTCGAGATCAACTCACCCCAATGAAATCAGGCAGCCACCCTGCGAAACCCGGTTTCAAGCGCTTAAAAGTCACCTACAGGATGCAATCGGACCTGATTTAACATCAAAGGCGGGATAATAACGCATCCCCCCTGCGCCAATGGTGAACACCGAGTGCAGCGACTGTCCTTTACACCCGGTTTCAGTTGCCTTCTTCTGTCCTTTTTTATTACCCATGGCTTTGAATTTTCAAGACATCGCTCGCGTGGCCAATTTGGCCCGGCTCGAATTGCGTCCCGACGAGACCGAGCGCATCCTGGGTCAGCTCAACGGGTTTTTCAGCCTGGTCGACCAAATGCGTGAGATCGACACCGATGGCGTCGAGCCACTGGCGCATCCTGCGGCAGTGCTGGGCGAGGTAGCGCTGCGGCTGCGTGACGACGTCGCCAGCGAGCCGAATCAGCGGGAGGCCAGTCAGGTCAGTGCGCCGGCGGTGGAACGCGGGCTGTTTCTGGTCCCCAGGGTGATTGAATGAGCCTCGATCTTCATGATCTGGGCGTGGCCCAGCTTGCCGCAAAGCTCGCGGCCAAAGAAGTGTCCAGTGTGGAATTGACCCGCCACTTTTTGGCCCGCATCACGGCGCAAGACGCTTTGGGCGCCTTTTTGGCTACTGACGAAGACGTTTCTTTGGCTCAGGCCAGGGCTGCCGACGCGCGCCTGGCCGCTGGCGAACGAACGCCGCTTTTGGGCGTGCCGCTGGCGCACAAAGACGTCTTTGTCACGCGCGACTTCCCGACCACCGCCGGCTCGAAGATGCTCGAAAACTACCGTAGCCCGTTTGACGCGACAGTGGTCGCCAAACTCGGCGTGGCTGAAGGCGGCGCGGGCATGGTAACCCTGGGCAAACTCAACTGCGACGAATTTGCCATGGGTTCAGGCAACGACAACAGTGCCTACCAGCCGGTGCACAACCCGTGGGACACCACGCGCATCCCCGGCGGATCGTCGGGTGGATCGGCGGCGGCGGTTGCGGCGCGTTTGATCCCCGCCGCAACCGGCACCGATACCGGCGGCTCGATACGCCAGCCCGCATCGCTGACCGGCATCACCGGCATCAAGCCCACCTATGGACGCTGCTCGCGTTACGGCATGGTGGCCTTTGCGTCTAGTCTGGATCAGGCCGGACCGATGGCCCGCAGCGCCCTGGATTGCGCCTTGCTGCTGTCCGCCATGGCCGGTCCCGACCCGGACCGAGACTCGACTTCGCTGGATTTGCCAGCAATTGACTACGCTATTGAATTAATAGCTACCAGCGCAGAAAATTCGGGAACGCAGAGCTTAAAAGGCTTGAAAATCGGCCTGCCCAAGCAGTTTTTTGGCACAGGCTGCTCAGCCGACGTGTTGGCCACCCTCCACGCCGCCCTGGCTGAATTTGAAAAGCTGGGCGCGACACTGGTGGAGGTAGATTTACCGCTCACAAAACTGTCGATTCCGGTCTACTACGTCATCGCCCCGGCAGAGGCCAGCAGCAACCTGAGCCGCTTTGACGGCGTGCGCTATGGCCACCGTGCCGCGCAGTACAGCGACCTGAACGACATGTACAAAAAGTCGCGCTCGGAAGGCTTTGGCGACGAGGCCACGCGCCGCATCATGATCGGCACCTACGTGCTGTCGCACGGCTACTACGACGCCTACTACCTGAAAGCGCAAAAAATCCGCCGGTTGATTGCGCAGGATTTTCAGAAAGCGTTCACCCAGTGCGACGTGATTGCCGGGCCGGTGTCGCCCACCGTGGCATGGAAACTGGGCGAAAACAAGTCCGACCCGGTCGCCAACTACCTGGCCGACATTTACACGCTGTCGTCCAGCCTTGCGGGCTTGCCCGGCATGAGCATCCCGGCGGGCTTCGGCGCACACGGCATGCCGGTGGGTCTGCAGCTGATCGGCAATTACTTCAAGGAAGCGCAGTTGCTGGGAACGGCTCACCGGTTTCAGCTGGCGACGGATTGGCATCAGCGCAAGCCAGGGAACACGCCATGACCACACCGTCGACATCCCTTCTGGTTCAAGGCTATGAAGTCGTCATCGGCTTTGAAACCCATACCCAGCTGACGACCCAGTCCAAGATATTCAGCCGTGCGTCCACCTCGTTTGGTGCCGAGCCCAACACCCACGCCTCGGCGGTCGACCTTGCCCTGCCCGGTGCCTTGCCGGTGATGAACAAGGGGGCGGTGCAGCGCGCCATCGAGTTTGGCCTGGCAGTGAATGCTCACATCGCTGAAAGCAGCGTCTTCGCGCGCAAAAACTATTTTTACCCCGACCTGCCCAAGGGCTACCAGATCAGCCAGTTCGAAATTCCTGTCGTGCAAGGCGGTGCCGTGGAGTTCTTCCTGGATGGCGAAAAGAAAACCGTGCGACTGGTGCGTGCGCACTTGGAAGAAGATGCAGGCAAGTCACTGCACGAAGACTTTATTGGCCTAAGCGGCATTGATTTGAACCGGGCCGGCACGCCGCTGCTTGAAATCGTCACCGAACCCGACATGCGTTCGACTGCCGAAGCAGTGGCCTACGCCAAAGAGCTGCACAAGATCGTGACCTGGATTGGCATTTGCGACGGCAACATGCAGGAAGGCAGCTTTCGGTGCGACGCCAATGTCTCGGTGCGCAAACCCGGCGAGCCGCTGGGCACCCGGCGCGAAATCAAAAACCTCAACAGCTTCAAGTCTATGCAACAGGCGATGGACTACGAGATTCGCTGGCAGATCAGCGAGCTGGAAGAAGGCCGCGCAATTCGCCAGGCGACTGTGTTGTTCGACCCCGACACCGGCGAGACGCGGGCGATGCGGACGAAGGAAGATGCAGCCGACTACCGCTATTTTCC
>JANMBW010000298.1:0-3128 GCA_031360565.1 Polaromonas sp. | reverse complement strand
GGGCGGCGATATTTGAACTGGTAGACAGCAGCTCATGAGGGTCTGAGCACCCGGCCATCCGGATATAAGGCAACTTTACAAACTCATACGGTCGAGTCATGGCGGCTACACACAGCTATCGCACACTGATCTTCGCCCCGCGCCGGACCCGACCCAGCGCGCCGCAGCATTCGCTCTGTATGGTCTCCGTATCGTATTACCCCGAAAGGACGTTTTTCATGGCATTCCCACTCAACACCCTTGCTCTGCGCCGCGCACCGCTCAACGGCCTGCTGCTCGCCGGCCTGCTAACCATGTCTGGTGCCGCTGTCCTGGCACAGAGCGCACCGGCCGCAGCGCCCGCCCCGGGCATGCACGGCGACCGCATGGCCAGACACGACCCCGCCAAAATGCAGGCCATGATGGCCAAGCACCAGGCCGAGATGAAAGCCAAACTTGCTATCACACCAGCGCAGGAAGCGGCCTGGTCGAGCTATATCGCTGCGATGCAGCCAACAGGGCGCGGCATGCAGGGGAACGCCGAGCAACGCGCGGAATTGGACAAACTGCCGACACCGGAGCGGATCGACAAAATGCGCGCCCTGCGCGCCCAACGCATGGCCGAAATGAACGCCGCCATGGACAAACGCGGCGATGCGACGAAAGCCCTGTACACAGCGCTCTCCCAGGAACAAAAAAAGGTCTTTGATGCCGAGCATTTAAAACACCGCCAGCATCACGGCATGCACCACCACGGTGGTCACGACGCCAAAAAAAGCTGACCCGAGGTCCTGACTGCTTTTTCAGACACTCGCGCAAGCCTGAGTAGGACGTTTCCTCCATCGCGTTGGATGCCGGAATGCGCTCGGTAGACTGGCGCCATGATAGAAATTCGGACCGGCCAGGCACCTGCGGCCCTGTCGCGCGAGGCCTTCCATGAGCGCTTCATGATGTCTTACCAGGACCCCGCGTTTGCGGCGGAGAGTGAAACGCTGTTGCGGATAGAAGTGATTGCCTGGGACGCTTACCAAGAGGGCCGCAAAGCCCCAGCAACCCGCAAGGCGGGCCCTGGCTACGCCGATCCGGATTACGACCTGTCGGTAGAGTGGCTGGACACGAGATTGCGACTTGAGACCGCTCAACAGGTCTGGTCACAAGCTGACAGTTCCTCGCGCGTGCTGCTGGTCTGCGGTTCAGCCCGCAATGACGGCAGTTGCCCGGGCGAAATCTCCAAAACATGGCGACTGGTGCAGTCTTCCAAAAGCGTTCTGGAGCGCGCCGGCATCGTAGTTGATGTGCTTGACCTCAGCCTAATCACGTCGAGCTACAAGCTCAATATTTACCCCTGCAAGGGCTGCGTCTCCACCGCCATGCCCTTGTGCCACTGGCCATGCAGCTGTTACCCCAACCATGCAACCGGGCAAACGGGCGACTGGATGGCGGATATCTATGAACGCTGGACCGCCGCGCACGGTGTGATCATCATCACGCCGGTGTACTGGTATCAGTCTCCCAGCCCGCTCAAGCTGATGGTTGATCGACTGGTCTGCGCCGATGGCGGTAACCCGGATCCGACCACCACGCATGGCAAAAAAGCGCTGGAAGCTAAAGCACTCGAAATGGCAGGATGGGACTACCCCAAGCACCTGAGCGGCCGGGTTTATGGCGTGGTGGTGCACGGCGATGTGGCGGGCATTGAGGGGGCACGCCGCAGCCTGACGGATTGGCTCGACTGGATGGGCCTGATTGATGCGGGCCCCCAGGCCAAGCTGGACCGGTTTATCGGCTATTACGAGCCCTATGCCACCAGCCATGATGCGCTGGATGCAGACGATGCGGTTCAGACTGAAGTGCGAAATGTGGCGCTGGCGGTAGCAGAAGCCGTGACCGAGTTGCGCGCTGGCCGGCTGCACCAGCCGGGACACAATCTCAAGCGTCCCCGTCCCAAATAAACACTGGAAGCAAACAGGATCAGGCATTAAAAAGCGCCCGGCTTGCGTCGGGCGCTCTACGCTCTAGTTCGGCCCTAAGCGCGAATGCGCTTGTCGATTAAGGTGCTGCCTTGGGCTTCATCTGACCGTCAGCCGTCATGTCCTGTTTTTTCGTATTGCGTTTGGCTTTTCGTTCAGCCCGCTTAGCCTTGCGCTCGGCAGAAGTCGACGCCATGGCGCTGGTTTTCATTGAGGCGCTGGGCGAAGCACCAGAGCCGCCGTCCGTGCCAGACTTGGTCGCATCCACATTGATTCCCGATTTAACTTCTGCACGCGTGGCGGGCATGGAACCCGGGGCGGCTTTTTCTGCAGCACTCGGGCCTTTTCCACCATCGGTGCCGGATTTGTTGGCGTCGACATTGATTCCTGACTTGACTTCTGCACGCGTGGCGGGCATGGCTCCCGGGGCGGCTTTTTCAGAGGCAGTCGGCCCGCTACCGCCGTCGGTGCCGGCCTTGGCAGGGCTGGGCTGCTGCGCCAAAGCAAAGCCCGACGTTGCCAGCAGGGCAGCCATCAGAATGGATAAGTTGGATGTCTTCATAGGGTTTCCTTAAATAAAACAGTAAAAAGCGGAGGTGCCGGAAGCGCCTGAGAGCAGTCCCTTTTGATTCCCCACTTCAACAATTTAAGGAGCCAACTAAGTCCGTCCCATCGGCGGGTCCCCTTCACACGCGTAGGACACCGGCCTCTACCCCGGCTTCTGTGCCATAACTTCCTAGGGCTGCGGCTGACTCAATCCCTTACACGCCTGACTGTGTTTCAATCGGGCTGCGAAAGCAGCTTGCGGTCCTACAGGCGCGCAGCCGGCAGTCCCAACACAATTTGTTTTTTGCTTTTTACCTAGATTGAATGTCCTCTTTTGAATCGCTCATCACCGTCTCTGAACCCGTCAAACAGCCGGTGAAACCTCGCCTGGATGTCGATCCTGTCGCAGAGGCCCAAGAGGTGATTGCGAGCGCCTCCGTCACCTTTTGCCTGAAAGTGTTGACCGTCAACATTCATAAAGGCTTCACTTTTTTCAATCGCAAGTTCATTCTGCCGGAGTTGCGCGATGCGGTACGCAAGGTCGGCGCTGACGTGGTATTTCTGCAGGAAGTCACTGGCAGCAACGCCAAACATCCCGACCGCTTTGACAATTACACCGAAACCCCGCATTAC
>JANMBW010000258.1:0-7961 GCA_031360565.1 Polaromonas sp. | reverse complement strand
GCGAGCAGTCGTCCCTTGACGTAATCGATGGTTTTTTGATCGACCGCAACCAGCCCGGCACGGGCACCGCCTTCAATGGCCATGTTGCAAACTGTCATGCGGCCTTCCATGCTCAAAGCCCGAATCGCCGAGCCGGCAAATTCAATCGTGTAGCCGGTGCCGCCTGCCGTACCGATTTTGCCGATGATGGCCAGGACGATATCTTTGGCGGTGCAGCCTTTGACCAGGGTTCCTTCAACCTTGATCAGCATGTTCTTGGCTTTGTTGGCCAATAGGGTCTGGGTCGCCATGACATGCTCCACCTCACTGGTGCCTATGCCGTGCGCCAAGGCGCCAAACGCGCCATGGGTGGAGGTGTGGGAGTCGCCGCAGACCACCGTCATGCCGGGTAGCGTTGCTCCGTTTTCGGGGCCAATCACATGCACGATGCCCTGGCGCTTGGACAGGAAGGGGAAGAAGGCCGCCGCGCCGAATTCCTTGATGTTGGCGTTCAGCGTGGTGATCTGCTCCTTGCTGACCAGGTCGGTGATGCCGTCGTAGCCCAGTTCCCAACCAGTGGTCGGCGTATTGTGGTCGGCTGTTGCCACAATCGAGCTGATGCGCCAGACCTTGCGGCCGGCTTCGCGCAAGCCTTCAAAAGCTTGCGGGCTGGTGACTTCATGCACCAGATGTCGGTCAATATAGAGAACGGAGGTGCCGTCTTCTTCGGTATGAATAACGTGCTCGTCCCAAATTTTGTCGTAGAGCGTACGACCGTGGGCTTCGCCGGAGTGATGAGTCATGGGATTTCCTTACCGTGGTACCCCTGATTTTATGCTTTGCGAGCGCCAATCAGCCGACTTTCCCATCCAGCTTAGGGAACCGGCTCAGTCGATGATTTTTTGGGGATCTAGAACCCGCACCCGGTGATCTACGTTGTAGCCACCGAACTCGGTGTAACGCAACAGGTGTCGGGCGCACTGGCTGCAACGCCAGACATCACAACGGTTGTAAGGAAAAAACTGCAGCGCCACCGGCGCCTCGGCCGAGTCGTAGCGGGTGCCCTGGGGGTGATGTTCTTCGAAGGTGGGTTCATCCAGAGACGGATCGCGCAGCGTAGCGACTTGTGTCATCTGAGCCGCGTCCCAGCGGTATTCAGCCAGGCTTTCCCAGCCAGCACACGCGCCCAGTGCACAGTTGCAGGCTTTTGGCGTGTCCGGCTGCACAAGGGCCAAACGGAGCTGAGCGGCTGTTTTCAGAGGCTCCACGGCGTCCTGTATCGGGTGTAGCAGACAGTTTGGAGGACAGTGAAAAAGCCCGTCGACAGTGTTGCCAGACGGGCTTTGCTACGTTGGCAGGGCTCAGCGCTGAGCCATGGGTTTGACATCGCGCTGCACTGAACCCGTGAACAACTGGCGTGGCCGGCCAATCTTGTACTCGGGATCGCCAATCATCTCGTTGAGCTGGGCAATCCAGCCGACCGTGCGGGCCAGCGCAAAGATTGCGGTGAACAGCGGTACCGGAATGCCGATGGCGCGTTGCACGATGCCAGAGTAAAAATCCACGTTGGGGTAGAGCTTGCGGGACACAAAATAATCGTCTTCAAGCGCAATTTTTTCGAGCGCCATCGCCAGTTTGAAGAGCGGATCGTTCTCAAGCCCCATCTCGTGCAGCACTTCCTTGCAGGTTTCCTGCATCAGCTTGGCGCGCGGATCGTAGTTTTTGTAAACGCGGTGACCAAAACCCATCAGCTTGACGCCCGAGTTTTTGTCCTTGACCTGCTTGATGAATTCACCAATGTTCTCGACGCCACCGTTTTTCTGGATGTCGCCCAGCATGTTGAGGGCGGCCTCGTTAGCGCCGCCGTGCGCGGGGCCCCACAGACAGGCCACGCCGGCTGCAATGGCGGCAAACGGATTGGTGCCCGATGATCCGCAAAGTCGCACGGTAGACGTTGAGGCGTTTTGCTCATGGTCTGCATGCAAGGTGAAAATCCGGTCGAGCGCGCGTTCCAGCACCGGGTTGACCTTGTAGTCCTCGCAGGGTGTGGCAAACATCATGTGCAGGAAATTGCCAGCGTAGCTCAGATGGTTCTTAGGGTACATGTAGGGCTGACCGGCGGTGTACTTGTAAGCCATGGCAACCAGCGTCGGCATCTTGGCAATCAGCCGAATGGCAGCAATCTCGCGGTGCTGCGGATTGTTGATGTCGGTGCTGTCATGGTAGAAGGCAGACAACGCGCCGACCAGCCCGGTCATGATCGCCATCGGGTGCGCGTCGCGGCGAAAGCCACGCAAGAAGAACTGCATCTGCTCGTTGACCATGGTGTGGTTCGTCACACGGCCGACAAAGTCCTTTTTCTGGTCAGCGTTGGGCAGTTCGCCGTACAGCAGCAGGTGGCAGGTCTCTAGAAAGTCACAGTTGGTGGCCAGCTGCTCGATGGGATAACCGCGGTACAGCAATTCGCCTTTGTCGCCATCAATATAAGTGATGGCAGACTGGCATGACGCGGTGGACAAAAACCCCGGGTCATAGGTAAACATACCCGTCTGGGCATACAGCTTGCGAATGTCGACCACGTCCGGGCCAAGCTCGCCTTGATACACGGGCAAATCGATACTCGGGCTGCCGTTGCTGAAGGACAGGGTGGCTTTGTTGTCAGCGAGCTTCATTTCATGCTTCTTTCTATTCAAATCAAACAGATGCCGGGTTGACACCGGGGGATACGGGGCGAAGCAGGGCCAGGACTTCCAAGGCTTCAAGAGTGCAGGCGCTGGCTTTGCCGGCCTCCTCGGAAAGCTGGCTGGGCTCTTTACGATTCAGCAAAAGATCGAGCAAGTCGTTATCCGACAGGTCCATCAATCCGCTAAGCCCATTGGCCTGCCGGACCGTCAGAGTGCTTTCGTGACGTGCAAAAAACCGCTCAATCAGCAAGTCATTTTCGAGCAGACCGCGGCGGCAGCGCCAGCGCAGTTTGCTGTAAGCGCGTTCGTCGAGCAGTTCTTCTGACATGGCTAACGTTGAACTTAGGCTTCAGACCGAGCGTAGCACCATCATCTCTTTGATTTTGCCGATGGCAACCGTCGGGTTCAGGCCCTTGGGGCAAACATCCACGCAGTTCATGATGGTGTGGCAACGGAACAGGCGGTAGGGATCTTCCAGGTTGTCCAGGCGTTCGGCAGTCGCCTCGTCACGGCTGTCAGCAATGAAGCGGTAGGCCTGCAGCAAGCCGGCGGGACCGACAAATTTGTCCGGATTCCACCAGAAGCTGGGGCAGGATGTGGAGCAGCTGGCGCACAAAATGCACTCATACAGGCCATTGAGCTCATCGCGCTCCTCTGGGCTTTGCAGGCGCTCTTTTTCGGGCGGAACGTTGTCGTTGATCAGATAGGGCTTGATCGAGTTGTACTGCTTGAAAAACTGGGTCATGTCGACAATCAGGTCGCGCACCACGGGCAGGCCAGGCAGCGGCTTGAGGGTGATGGTGCCCGGCAAGGTCCGCATGTTGGTCAAACACGCCAGCCCATTTTTACCGTTGATGTTCATGGCATCCGAGCCGCAGACGCCTTCACGACAGGAGCGCCTGAAACTGATGGTCGGGTCCTGCGCTTTGAGTTTCATCAGTGCATCCAGCAGCATGCGCTCGCTGCCATCGAGTTCGACTTCGATGGTCTGCATGTAGGGCTTGGCATCGGCATCGGGGTCGTAGCGATAGATATTGAAAGTCCGTTTAGCCATGGTGTGTTCTCTCTGATGGTTGAGTTAGAAGCTGCGCACGGTGAGCGGGATGGACTCTGCCGTCAAAGGCTTCATCTGCACGGGTTTGTAGCTCAACTTATTGCCTTCGCTGTGCCACAGCATGTGCTTGTGCCAGTCGGTATCGTTTCGGCCATTGGGGTGGGCGGCCGTGTCGCCGTAGTCGTCGACCGAGTGCGCGCCCCGGCTTTCGCGGCGGGCTGCGGCCGACACCATGGTGGCTTCCGCAGACTCGATCAGATTTTCAACTTCCAGGGCTTCGATGCGGGCCGTGTTGAAAATCTTGGACTTGTCTTTCAGGCCGATATTTTTCACGCGTTCGCGCAAGGCGGCGATTTTGACCACGCCTTGGTCCATGCTGGCCTGGGTGCGGAAAACGCCGGCATGCAATTGCATGGTGCTGCGGATGTCATTGGCCACATCCTGCGCGTACTCGCCGTCGGTAGCGTTGTCCAGACGGGCGATGCGCGCCAGCGTCAGGTCTGCAGCATCGGCGGGTAGCCCCTTGTGCGCCGTGCCCTTGTTGAACTCGACAATGTGGTTACCCGCAGCGCGGCCAAAGACCAGCAGGTCGAGCAACGAGTTGGTGCCCAGGCGGTTGGCGCCGTGCACACTGACGCAAGAGCATTCACCCACTGCATACAGCCCGTTGACGACAACGCTCTGGTTGGCGGCATTTTGCGTGACGACCTGGCCATGAATGTTGGTCGGGATGCCGCCCATCTGGTAGTGGATGGTGGGCACCACCGGAATCGGCTCACGCGTGATGTCGACGTTGGCAAAATTATGGCCAATCTCGAATACCGACGGCAGGCGCTTCATGATGGTGTCTGCGCCCAGATGGGTCATGTCCAGGTTGATGTAGTCCTTGTTGGGACCGCAGCCACGACCTTCCTTGATTTCCTGGTCCATGCAGCGCGAGACGTAATCGCGCGGCGCCAGGTCCTTGTAGGCAGGCGCATAGCGCTCCATGAAACGCTCACCGTTGCTGTTGCGCAAAATGGCGCCTTCGCCGCGGCAGCCCTCGGTCAGCAAGACCCCGGCACCGGCCACGCCGGTCGGATGAAACTGCCAGAACTCCATGTCTTCCAGCGGAATGCCGGCACGCGCCGCCATACCCAGGCCATCGCCGGTGTTGATGAAGGCATTGGTCGAAGCAGCAAAAATCCGACCCGCACCGCCAGTGGCCAGCAGCGTGGTTTTGGCTTCAAAGATATGAACGTCGCCGGTTTCCATCTCGATGGCAGTAACGCCGACCACGTCGCCGTCGGCATCGCGGATCAGGTCCATCGCCAGCCACTCGACAAAGAAGCTGGTTTTTTCCTTCACGTTTTGCTGGTACAGCGTGTGCAGCATGGCGTGACCGGTTCGGTCGGCCGCAGCGCAGGCGCGCTGAACCGATTTTTCGCCGTAATTGGCGGTGTGGCCGCCAAAGGGCCGCTGGTAAATCGTGCCGTCCGGGTTGCGGTCAAACGGCATGCCCATGTGTTCGAGGTCATAGACCACCTTGGGCGCCTCACGGCACATGTATTCAATCGCGTCCTGATCGCCCAGCCAGTCCGAACCCTTGACCGTGTCATAAAAATGGTAATGCCAGTTGTCTTCGCTCATGTTGCCAAGCGAAGCACCAATGCCGCCCTGCGCCGCCACCGTGTGCGAACGTGTCGGAAACACCTTGGTCAACACGGCCACATTGAGTCCTGCGCGCGCCAACTGCAGCGAAGCGCGCATGCCAGAGCCGCCGGCACCGACAATAACCACGTCAAATTTACGCTTGGGAAGTTTGGAGTGAAGGGTCATGTTGTTTGAAGTCTCGGAAATCAGTCGCGGCGAGATGGCCTGAGGAATGCGTGGTGCGATGGGAATGCTCGGGTCGCTTGTGCGGTCCTGAAAGGGTGGGCTAAAGGCGCCACAGCACCTGGATGCTCCATCCGGCGCAGGCTGTCAGCCACACCAGCGTGAAGACTTGCAAGCCGAGGCGAACGCCGACCGGTTTGATGTAGTCCATCCAGATGTCGCGCATGCCGACCCAGACGTGGTACATCAAGGCGATGATGATGGTGAAGGTCAAAACCTTCATCCATTGCGATGAAAAAATACCAGCCCATTTGTCGTAGCCAATCGGGCCTTTGGTGAAGATCACCTGGGCCAGGACCAACAAGGTGAACAGGGCCATCAGCCCAGCAGTGATGCGCTGGGCCAGCCAATCACGCAAACCGTAGTGTGCGCCAACAACAATGCGTTTGGAACCGTAATTTACTGCCATGATGGGGGTCTTCCGGTGTGTGGATTCAGTACAGGCCAAACAACTTGGCACCAAGCACCAAGGTCAAGCCTATGCTCAGCACCAGCGTGACCACAGCAGAGGATTTTCCGAATTCCTTGGTCACGGCAGAGTGATGGGTGTCTGACCAGAGGTGACGCAGCCCGGCGATGGCGTGGTGCAGGTAGGACCAGATCAGGGCCAGCGCAACCAACTTCCAGATGATGCCCGGCAGACCGAGCATGCCCACATTGAACGCGCCCTTGAATTTTGCAAATGAAATTTCCGACGACAGCGATGTGTCAAACATCCAGATGATGAAGGGCATCAGCACAAACATGATGGCCCCGCTGATGCGGTGAAGGATGGAAACCAGACCGGCCAGTGGCAGTCGGTAACCGGGCAGGTCGGTGAAAGCGTTGATGTTGCGGAACTCGGGGCGCTTCTTGATGCTGGCGGTTGTCGCTGAATCGGACATGCTTTACTTTCTGTATAACGAGTCGCTACTTGTGTAAATGCGGTAAGGCCTCAATGCGGGTGCGAATTATGGTTAACCCTCAAATTCTATTGCAATGCACCATAGTTCTTGACCCGCTGGCAGATTGGCTTCAAATTTTTCTCGGTTTCCAAGCCTACAAACCGTCCAGGTTGGCCAGCATGTCATCTGCGCGCGTCCGCACCTGCTGGCGCTGCTCCGCCGACATGCGCTGCAGATTTTTCACCATCAGGGCCGTACGCGGGTTGCTTCCAAAAGTCTGCTCGTGTTGGTCCAGAAAGTTCCAGTACAGCGTGGTCATGGGGCAGGCGTTGGCACCGGTACGCGTTTCGGGCTCGTAGGCGCAGTCGTTGCAATAGTTACTCATGCGTTTGATGTAGGCGCCGCTGGCCACATAGGGCTTGGACGTGAAGCGCCCGCCGTTGGCAAACAGTGCCATGCCGGCAGTATTGGGTAATTCCACCCATTCCACCGCATCGACATAGACGGCCAGGTACCAGTCGCACAGGGCTTGCGGCGAGATGTGTGCGGTCACGCCAAACATGCCGGTGACCATCAGGCGCTGGATATGGTGCGAGTAACCATTGCGCAGCGTCTGCGTGATGCACTGGCGCATGCAGTTCATTCGGGTGTCGCCGGTCCAGTACCAGGCGGGCAGCGCGTTGGTGTGGCCGTAATGGTTGGCTGCCTTCAGCGCAGGCATGTCCAGAAAGTACACTCCGCGCATGAACTCGCGCCAGCCCAGCACCTGGCGAATAAAGCCCTCCACACTGGCAAGCGGCAGGCCGCGCTCGAGATAAGCCTGCTCGGCGGCCTGGACCACTTCTAACGGATTAAGCAGTTTCAGGTTCAGCGAGCTTGACAGTAGCGAATGCCAGCCAAAGTCCAGGTCGGTCCACATCGCGTCTTCGTGCGGTCCGAACTGCGGCAGACGGTCGTCGATGAAGCTTTTCAGGGCAGCCCGCGCCTGTTCGCGTGTGACAGGCCAGTTGAAGTTTTCCAGGCTACCCGGGTGATCTGCAAAACGCGCATTGACCAGCGCCATCACCTCCTGGGTGATCTGGTCTGGCGCGTAGCGGACGGTTGGCGGCAGGTTTTGCGGGCCGGCCTTGCCGAAACTTTTGCGGTTGTCACTGTCAAAATTCCATTGGCCCCCGACCGGTTCGTCGCCGTCCATCAACACCTTGTATTGCTTGCGCAGGACGCGGTAGAAAAACTCCATGCGCA
The DNA here is from genome assembly GCA_031360565.1 of Polaromonas sp. Taxonomy (GTDB): domain Bacteria; phylum Pseudomonadota; class Gammaproteobacteria; order Burkholderiales; family Burkholderiaceae_C; genus Polaromonas. The sequence continues at coordinate 240 of JANMBW010000258.1, read as the reverse complement.
GGCTGGTCGATTTACCGGCCCATTTGCGGAACTGCGGCAGGCTGCACAGAAAATGCTTGTCTTCCCGCCACTCCAGCACCGTTTTATGAGGGTTTAGGGTCTTAGTCCCCGTCTTCTGAGCGTAGACCGCTATTGAATTTATAGCGTCTTCAAGTTGCTGCCGAACCCTCAGGTCGCCGGGCTCGACGCCAATCACCCGCTGTGGCCGGCATTTTTCCAGGGCCGCGCACAGCCCTTCAG
>JANMBW010000235.1:0-5829 GCA_031360565.1 Polaromonas sp. | reverse complement strand
ACAACGTCCGAGTCCAGGTAGGGGTCATGGTCGCGAAACACATGGGTGATCAGCCGCTCATAGCCAGCCGCTTCGATCATGAAATGGAGATGGGCCGGACGCCAGGGGTGGTTTTGGGTGGCGGCAAGCATCTGTCCGACTGGCCCATCGCTGGGGATCGGATAGGCTTCGGCCAGAATGGTTTTGAAATGAAAGTTTCCGCCCGCGTCGGCGTTAAGAATGCCGCGCGCCTGCGGATGCGCCAGGTGGGCGTACTGAACATCGTATTGGCCGTCTGCATCAGCCTGCCAGACATTGATCAAGGCGTTCGGGATAGGCGTCCCGTCAAGGGACTTGACCGTACCCCGCACCATGCAGGGCTCTCCTCTGGCACCATTGGCTACGTCGGCTCCGAGCTCGTAGCGAGGCGCGTCTTCCAGAAAAAAGGGCCCGAAAACGGTGGGCTCCGTGCACCCTAGTGGCTTGTCATTGTTCATGGCCACCGTCAGCATGGAGAGCCCGAGCGTGTCGCTCAACAAAATAAACTCCTGCCGCTTGTCGCTACACATCTGACCGGTGGCCGTCAAAAATTCGATGCCCTGCATCCATTCAGCCTCCGTCAGTTTGACCTCACGCGCGAACGCATGCAGGTGCTGCACCAGGCTGGTCATGATTTCCTTCAGGCGCGCGTCCGGCGTGGAGGCCAGACGGGCGATGACAGCCTGCGTGATGGTGTCTTGATTGAGGTTGCGCAATTGGTGATCTCCTTGAGCTCAAAGCCCCAGCATAGACTTTAAGCAGGGCCCCGTGATTTGGGTAGGCGGTGCGCGTAAATTAGTTTTCCATTCTGCGGAACAAACCGACGTGACCCAGGGAGAACGCTCGATAAGTGCGATTACTCCTCTTAACCCTCGATTGACGGTAGCGCTGAAAGCGATTAGCCTGACCCGGCCTTTTAATCTCACCACGGAGCATCGCATGAGCATTTCACTCAACGTGAATGGACGCAAGCGCACCAGCGCGGCCACACCGGATACCCCCCTGCTTTACGTGTTACGCAACGACATGGGTATCAACAGCGCGAAGTATGGCTGCGGGGTCGCGCAATGTGGCAGCTGCACCGTTCTGCTCGATGGAAAGCCCATTCGCTCCTGTGTCTATCCGGCATCGAGCGCTTCAAAAGGAAAAGTGACCACGCTTGAGGGGTTGGGTACCCCGGACAAACTGCATGTACTGCAAAAAGCTTTCATTGAAGAGCAGGCAGCCCAATGCGGCTTTTGCATTTCCGGCATGATCATGTCAGCCAAAGCCCTGCTGGACCGCGTTCGCAATCCGAGTGAGGCCGAAATCCGCGAAGCGATGGCGGGCAACCTGTGCCGCTGCGGAACCCACACGCGAATTTTGAGCGCCATTCAGCGCGCCGCCAAGGAGCTCGCATGAAGTCCGCCCACTCTTCTCTCGCCAGCCGCCGCACCTTTTTGAAGGCGACATCACTGACTGTTGCCTTCAGCCTCTCGCCGCTCAACCCGATCGCCGCGCAGACGCCGGCAGGGCCCGCGCCGCTGCCCCTGCCGGGAAGTCTTAATAGCAACCGCATGCTTGATGGCTGGTTGCGTATCAATGCCAATGGCAGCGTGACCATGTTCACCGGCAAGGTCGAACTGGGTCAGGGCATTTTGACGGCGCTCACGCAAATCACCGCCGACGAACTCGATGTGGACGTCAAACGCCTGGAAGTGGTGTCGGGCAACACGGCCCTGACGCCCGATGAGGGCGTCACAGCCGGCAGCCTGTCGGTCCAGGACAGTGGAACCGCGCTGCGTTTTGCGTGTGCCGAAGCGCGTGGCTTGCTGTTGCAGGCTGCAGCCACCCGACTCGGCGTCGCTGCAGGAGAGCTGAGTGTCAGCGATGGCAGCATCAGCCACGCGAGCGGCGTACGCACCACATACTGGGAACTCACCAACGAGGCCATGCTCAAACGCGAGGCAACGGCCAAAACCGTGCCCAAGCCCAGCGCCCAGCACCGGGTGATTGGAAAAAGCCTGCAGCGGCGTGACATTCCCGCCAAAGTCACCGGCGGTGAGGTCTATGTACAAGACATGCGCCTGCCCAATATGGTCTATGGCCGCGTGGTACGCCATGCCTCTCCAAGAGCCCGCTTGACTTCAGTCAATGAAGCCGCAGTACGGCGTATGCCGGGCGTGGTAACGGTGTTGCGCGATGGCCATTTTCTGGCTGTTGCCGCCAAGCGTGAAGAGCAGGCCATTGCAGCTGCCCGGGCCTTGCAGTCGAGCGCCCGCTGGGAAGAAGCCGGCGATCTCCCACCGACAGGACAGGCGCTGTTCGCGCACATGAAAAAGCAGCGGTCGCAGGATACCGTGGTGAGCGAGAAAAAGGATGCGCCGGCAGCCGCGACGGCCACCCGTACGCTGGAAGTTGAGTACACCCGTCCCTACCAGGCTCACGCCTCGATCGGCCCCTCTTGCGCGGTAGCCCAATGGCGAGGTGACAAGCTCAGCGTCTGGACCCATTCGCAAAGCGTCTTTCCGCTGCGGGCCGATCTGGCCAAGTCCTTGCGCACCTCGGCAGACAACATCACGGTGATCCACCGCGAGGGCTCTGGCTGTTATGGTCACAACGGCGCCGATGACGTCGCCATGGATGCTGCACTGCTGGCGCGCGCCCTGCCGGGCGTGCCGGTCAAGTTGCAATGGATGCGCGAAGATGAATTTGCCTGGGAGCCGCTGGGCTCGCCCATGGTCATGAAGCTCAAGGCGTCGCTGGATGCGGCTGGAAAAGTCCAGGACTGGAGCCATGAGTTGTGGAGCTACACCCACAACACCCGGCCGCTTGACCCGGATGGCACCAACCTGCTGGCATCCTGGCAAATCCAGAACCCGCTACCGATTGCGCCGGCACGAAACATTCCGCAGCCAGCCGGCGGCAGTGACCGAAACGCCGTTCCACTGTATGTTTTTCCGCAGCAAAAAATCACCAACCATCTGCTGCTGGACATGCCGATCCGCACCTCGGCACTGCGCACATTGGGCGCCTACGCCAATGTGTTTGCGGCGGAATCGTTTATGGACGAACTGGCCGGAGCAGCCGGCACCGACCCGGTCGAATTCCGACTCAAGCACCTGAGCGATCCCCGCGCCAGGGCGGTGATCGAGCGCACGGCCAGCATGGCCAATTGGCAACGTGCGGCCACGCCGGCCACCGCTGCAAAACCCGTCAATGGACTGCTCAGGGGGCGTGGGCTGGGGTTCTCCAAGTACAAGAACCTGGCCGCTTACTGCGCTGTGATTGTTGATGTTGTGGTGGACACCCGCACGGGCGCCGTTCAGGTGGAGCGGGCCTGGTCTGCTGTGGACGCCGGCTTGGTGATCAACCCAGACGGCTTGCGCAACCAGATTGAAGGCGGCATCGTGCAGACCACCAGTTGGACCCTTCATGAATCCATGCAGCACGACAACAACAACCGGCTGACCAAAAACTGGGGCGACTACCCGATCCTGCGCTTTCCTCAGGTTCCGGTGCTGCAGGTCGAATTGATCAACCGTCCCGACGAGCGCCCGCTGGGAGTCGGCGAAGGGGCGCAGGGCCCAGCGGTGGGCGCCATCGCCAACGCATTCGCCAACGCCACAGGCGTACGCTTGCGCGACCTGCCGTTTACCCTGGAGCGTGTCAAGCAGGCACTGGTCGCCTAGCGTCGGCGCGCAAGCCCAGCGGCGGGAAGAGCCGCCCACCACTTTGTATGATCGGTTCACGCAGCCCGCCCCAACGGTGCGGGAGGTGAATCACAAACAGTGAGGCAGGAGACGCGCGTGGACCGCTGGACGGAAATTGAATTGTTGGTACAAGTCGCAGAAACCGGCAGCTTGAGCCGGGCAGCCGAGGCGCTCGATCTGTCCAATGCGGCGGCCAGTCGGCACCTGTCTGCGCTCGAATCACGCCTCGGGGCCCGACTGGTCGAACGCAACACCCGCAGGCTTTACCTGACCGACACCGGGCGCGAGTTTTTCAGCCGCGCCAAGGGCATACTCGCCGATCTCAAGGATGCCGAGTCGGCGGTCAACGCCACCGCCCTGAGCCCGACCGGTGTGCTACGGATTTCAGCTTCGCTGTCGTTTTCGCTGCACCATGTGGCACCGTTGATGCGCGAGTACACCCAGCGTTATCCGCATGTCACGGTACATATTGAATCGGCCAACCGTTATCTGGACATCATTGACAACAACATTGATGTGGCGATTCGTACCCGCGAGCTGGAGCCCGATTCCAACATCACGATTCGCCGCCTCGCCGAAACCCGACGCATCCTGACTGCATCGCCACGCTATCTTTCACAATACGGCGTGCCCCGCAGGCTGGAGGATTTGCAGCAGCACAAAATGCTGATTTACACCCACGCCAACAACCCCAACGAACTGCGTTTTGTCCGCAAGGGAGAAACCCGCACGCTCTCGGTGACTGGCCTGCTTGATGCCAACGACGGCCAGATTCTGCGCGTCGCAGCGCTCGATGGTTTGGGAATTCTGGTGCAGCCCTCGTAAATCGTCTTCGACGACATCGTGGCCGGGCGACTGGTCCCGATTCTCGATGAGTGGGACCTGCCGCGCCTGACCATCAACCTGGCCTACCCCAGCCGTAAACACCTGTCCGCCAAGGTCCGAACCTTCATCGATTTCATGGCTGAGCACTTCGTCAAGATGGACTACGAGCGTAAGTGGACCGGGCGATTTGGGGCCTATTGATCACCGGAGTGCCGAGACGGGCAAGCGAAGGCCTACATCACCTTGTCGGTGATGGTCTGGGCATAGGGAACCGTGTCCCTGAAAGAAGGGCGTTGCTCCAGGTGGTCGCTAAACCTTGCAAGGTTCGGATATTTGTCACGCCAGGGCAGCTCTTGAAAGCGCACAGACAGATAACCCAAGGCTGTGCCCACAGCAATATCGCCCAAGCTGAAGCGATCACCGACCGCCCAGGTTTGTGACCCCACCATTTTTGCCATTTCGGCTATGCCGCCTTCGATCTTGCGGCGCTGACGAGCCAACCATTCCGGACTGCCGCCTCCAGCCCGTTTTTTCTCGAACAGGCTGAGCACCACGGCATCACACACCCCATCGCAAAGGACCTCCAACTTGCGCGCCGCAAGCTGGCCATCGATGTCGTGCGGGAGCAGCGGGATCTGCGAGTGCTTCAACTCCAGGTACTGCAGGATGTAGCTCGACTCATAAACGCTCGACCCATCCTCCAAAATCAGAACCGGGAGCTTTTCGAGCGGGTTGTACCGGGGCGTGCTGGTGGTGCTGTCCCAGGGAACTTCAGTCACCAGCTCGAACGGCAGCGCTTTTTCTGCAAGAGCGATGCGCACCTTGCGCGCATAAGGGCTGGGTGTGGCACTGATGAGCTTGAACATGCTGTTTCTCCTTAGAACGCTCGGGCTCTACACGGTCGGCGCCACGGGCGCACTCACCGACCTCCGGCCCTTATTATTCAACCTTGATCTTGCCATCCCGGATGACTTTTCCCCATTTGGCAACTTCAGCCTTAATGTAAGCCGCAAACTCGTCAGAGGCTTCACCGCCAAGTTCATAACCCAGGCTTAAGGCCTCTGCGCGAAAGGATGGCGTGGCCATGATGGCGGTGGTCTCGGCGTAGAGCCTTTGCACGACAGCTTTCGGCGTACCTGCGGGTACAAACAGACCGTTCCAGCCAGACGCCTCGACATCCGGTAGCCCCGCCTCGGCCAGCGTGGGTACATCCGGCAGGCTGGCGATCCGGCGCGAGCCCGCCACACCCAGCGCAATCAACTTGCCAGAGCGAATATGTTGCGCCACCACCACC
>JANMBW010000219.1:0-4817 GCA_031360565.1 Polaromonas sp. | reverse complement strand
CCGTTCCGCTGGGCGTTGCCAAGGCGGTGCGGGCCGGGTCGCGCTTTGACTTCGTGACGACACTGGTGGTGCTGGCCGGCTACGCCATACCGGGTTTCGTGCTCGGCGTTGCGCTGCTGGTGGTGTTTGGCGGGCAACTGCAATGGTTTCCCCTGCGTGGTCTGACTTCAGCCAATTGGCAAACGCTGAGCTGGGGTGCGCGTATTGCCGATTACTTGTGGCACATCGCCTTGCCCATCACAGCGATGGTGCTGGGCAGCTTTGCAGTCACGGCGGTACTGACCAAAAATTCATTTCTGGAAGAAATCCGCAAGCAATACGTGCTCACCGCGCGGGCCAAGGGGCTCAGCGAGCGACAGGTGCTCTACAAACATGTTTTTCGCAATGCGCTGATTCCCATCATCACGGGTTTCCCGGCGGCGTTTATTGGCGCTTTTTTCACCGGGTCGCTGTTGATTGAAACCCTTTTTTCGCTCGACGGTCTGGGGCTGCTGAGTTATGAGAGCGTGATACGCCGGGACTATCCGGTGGTGTTGGGAACGCTCTATCTTTTTACCTTGATCGGGCTGGTGACCAAGCTGGTCAGCGATCTTTGTTATGTATTGGTCGATCCGCGTGTGAAATATGACTGAGCCCCTGGACGCGACCGCCGGTCGCCTCGCCGCCGCCGTTGCGCCACGGGCGGAACGCCAAAGCCGGATCGACGAAAAGTTGGATCAATCGCTATCGCCTTCACCTTCCCGTCGAGCCTGGCTGCGCTTTAAAAGCAACAAGCTCGGGTTTTGGAGCCTGGTCATTTTTACGACGCTGGTGGGGCTCAGCCTGTTTGCTGATGTGCTGTCCAACGATAAACCCCTGGTGGTGCGATACCAGGGCGAGCTGTACTTCCCGTTGATCAAAGACTATTCCGAGAAAACCTTTAACGGCGACTTTGATACGCCGGCGGACTACCTCGATCCTTTCATCCAGACCAGGTTGACTCAGGGCGGCAATTGGGCCATTTATCCCCCCAATCCGTATGGCCCGAAAACCATCAATTACTTTGCCAAGGCGCCCAATCCTTCGGCGCCTTCCTCAGACAACCTGCTGGGTACCGATGACCGGGGACGAGACCTGCTGGCGCAGCTGATTTACGGCTTTCGCCTGAGCGTGTTGTTTGGACTGGCGCTGACCCTGATCGGTGTGGTGATTGGCGTGATCACTGGGGCAATTCAAGGCTATGCGGGCGGCAAAACCGACCTGGTTGCGCAACGCTTCATGGAAATCTGGGGCTCCATGCCCGAGCTCTATTTGCTGATCATCTTCAGCGCCGTGTTTGCGCCCAGTGTTGCGCTGTTGCTGTTTTTGCTGAGCCTGTTTGGCTGGATGGGCCTGTCGGATTACGTGCGTGCCGAGTTTTTGCGCAACCGACAACTCGACTATGTGCGGGCGGCGAGGGCATTGGGGGTAAGCAATTTGCAGATCATGTGGCGGCACATCCTGCCCAACAGCATGACGCCGGTGGTGACCTTCTTGCCGTTTCGCATGAGCGCTGCCATTTTGGCTTTGACCTCGCTGGACTTTCTTGGACTGGGCGTGCCGCCCGGAACCCCGTCGCTTGGAGAACTGCTGAATCAGGGCAAAGCCAACATCGATGCCTGGTGGATATCGCTGTCGACGTTTGCCGTGCTGGTCATCACCTTGCTGCTGCTGACCTTCATGGGCGATGCGCTGCGTGATGCGCTGGACCCCCGCAAGGCAGACCAATAAATGACCCCCACGCTCCGACCCGACGTGTCGTCACGGTTGCTAGACGTCAAAAACCTGCGCATTTCCTTTGCCGGCAAGGAAGTCGTGCGTAGCATTGATTTTTCGATCTCGCCCGGCGAAAAGCTGGCTTTGGTCGGGGAGTCTGGCTCCGGTAAAACGGTCACTGCTCTGAGCCTGCTGCGACTGGTGCAAAACGGCGACCTGCAGGGTCAAGCAGTTTTTGCCGGTCGAGACGGTCCGAGTGATCTGCTGGCCATTTCCGAGCAACAGCTGCGCGGCATTCGCGGGCAAGACATTGCGATGATCTTTCAGGAGCCGATGACGGCGTTGAACCCGCTGTTCAGCGTGGGGTCCCAGATTAGCGAAATCCTGATGCTAAAAAAGGGCTTGGCCAGCGCCGATGCTTGGCTAGATGCTATTAAATTACTAGCAGACACGGGTATCGCCGAGCCTGAAAGGCGGGCGCGTTCTTTCCCGCATCAACTTTCTGGCGGTCAGCGCCAGCGCGCCATGATCGCCATGGCTCTGGCATGCAGCCCTAAACTGCTGCTGGCTGATGAGCCCACCACCGCACTGGATGTGACAGTACGCGGTCAGATTCTGGACTTGCTTTCCGACTTGCAGAAAAAGACGGGCATGGCGGTCCTGATGATCACGCACGACCTGAACCTGGTGCGCCGCTTTGCTGACCGCGTGGCGGTGATGGAGGACGGCCGCATCGTCGAGCACGGCACCGTAGCTGATGTTTTTGCCCAACCGAAGCATCCCTACACCCGAAAACTCATCGACAGCCGCCCAATGCGCGACCTGCTGGAAGCCATGGCAGACCAGTCCCAGCCGCCCGTGATGGAGGCCAAAGAATTGCACGTCGCCTATCCGGTTGCCGTCGCCGGTATTCGGGGCTGGTTCAAGACCGACCAGTTTGTGGCGGTGCATGGCGCCAGCTTTGATATTCCCGCCGGCCAGACGCTGGGGGTAATTGGCGAATCGGGCTCTGGCAAGTCCAGCCTGGCATTGGCCACTTTGGGGCTACATCCGCACCAGGGGCAGTTACAAATCATGGGTAGGCAATGGAGCCGGGACGCCGCTGGCAACAAAGCGATCAGGCGCGGGGTCCAGGTGGTGTTTCAGGACCCGTTTTCTTCGCTCTCGCCGCGCATGACCGTCGAAGAAATCGTCGGCGAGGGTCTCAAGGTTCACCAGCCCGATCTGAACCTTGGGCACAGGCAGACGAAGGTGCTGGAAGCCCTGGCCGCTGTGGGCCTGACCCCCGATCAATTTCCAGGCCTGCTCCAGCGCTATCCCCACGAGTTTTCGGGTGGTCAGCGTCAGCGCATGGCAATTGCCCGGGCCTTGATTGTTGAGCCGCAACTGCTGGTGCTGGACGAGCCGACCAGCGCACTGGATGTGACCATCCAGAAGCAGGTGCTGGAACTGCTTCAGCGGCTGCAACGCGAACGCGGCTTGAGCTTTATGCTGATTACGCATGACGTCGACGTGATCCGCGCGATGGCACATTCGGTGATGGTGCTGAAAGACGGCGTGGTGGTGGAATCCGGCCTGTTGGCTCAGGTTCTTGATGCGCCGACGCACCCGTACACCCGAACCTTAGTGGCCACCCAGTCGTGATGCCGGGGCGGGTGGCAACCTAGCCAGTTTGCAAGGCTGACGCTTAGAGGTTACAATCAGCGCTTCACGACCAAATGGGCGGGTTCACACCGCCCATTTTTTTTGGGCGTTTGTTTTTGGGGTCCGCCAGCGTTGGCGAGTGTTTGAACTCGATGGCTCTCAGGGTTTTCTGGATTTTTAATGGCATCACCGGCTACCCGCGACACGATTGCGCAAACTGTCACAGGACTGGGTTACGACCTGGTCGATGTTGAGCGGTCCAAAGGTGGTTTGCTGCGCGTGACGATTGACATGCCTTACGTGGCTGGCGCAGAGCAGTTCATCAACGCTGAAGACTGTGAAAAAGTGACGCGCCAGTTGCAGTTTGTGCTGGAAGTTGATGGCGCAGCGTATTCGCGGTTGGAGGTCAGTTCGCCCGGAATCGACAGGCCCTTACGAAGCGAGAAAGATTTTGAGCGTTTTGCGGGCGAGTTGATAGACCTGACCCTCAAGGCGCCCATAGGCGTGTTGGGAAGCGCAGGGTCGACGGTCTCGGCCAATCAGAAAAAGTTTAGGGGAACGCTGGAGCGGGTTGAAAAGCAGGGCGCTGATGGGGCTGAAGCCGGCTGGCAAATTGTCTGGAGTGACGAGCCTGAGGGCAAGCCGGGCCAGAAGATCAGCAAGAAGAGAATTCCAGCTCCGCTGCAGGCCTTGGGCTTCACGCTTGACGACATCCAGCAGGCCCGGTTGGCGCCGGTAGTGGACTTCAAGGGTCGAAGGCCTAAAAAAGCCCAGCTGGCGGACATGCAGGCAGATAACGCAATCAGTCAGAACAATGAGAGTGAAAGGGTAGTGAAATGAATCGCGAAATGTTGATGTTGGTCGATGCCATCTCCCGCGAAAAAAATGTCGAACGCGACGTGGTTTTCGGTGCGGTTGAACTGGCTTTGGCACAGGCCACAAAAAAGATTTATACCGGCGAAGTCGATATCCGTGTGGCGGTCGACCGCGACAGCGGCAACTACGAAACCTTTCGCCGCTGGCTGGTCGTGCCCGACGAAGCCGGCCTGCAAAATCCTGAAGCCGAAGAACTGGTTAGCGATGCACGCGATGAAGATCCGGCCTTTGAAGCCGGCGACTTCATGGAAAAACCGGTCGAAAGCATGCCGATTGGCCGGATTGGCGCCATGGCGGCCAAGCAGGTGATTCTGCAAAAAATCCGGGACGCCGAGCGCGAGATGCTATTGACTGAATTCATGTCGCGTGGCGACAAGATTTTTGTCGGCACCGTCAAGCGCATGGACAAGGGCGACATCATTGTCGAGTCTGGCCGGGTCGAAGGTCGCCTTCGCCGCAGCGACATGATTCCGAAAGAAAACCTGCGTTCTGGTGACCGTGTTCGCGCCATGATCATGGAAGTTGACACCACCTTGCGCGGTGCCCCCATCATCTTATCCCGC
>JANMBW010000187.1:0-5678 GCA_031360565.1 Polaromonas sp. | reverse complement strand
GAGCCGTGCATCACCAGATGCGTGTTGGGAATGCGGCGGTTGATTTCCTTGATGCGCTCGATCGCCAGAATGTCGCCGGTAGGCTTGCGGGTGAACTTGTAGGCGCCGTGGCTGGTACCAATTGCAATCGCCAGCGCGTCGAGCTGGGTCTGCTTGACGAAGTCCGCGGCTTGTTCGGGGTCGGTCAGCAACTGATCGTGTGTCATCACCGCATCGGTGCCGTGGCCGTCTTCTTTTTCGCCCTGCATGGTTTCCAGGCTGCCCAGACAACCCAATTCGCCCTCGACCGAGACACCGGTGGCATGCGCCATCTTCACCACCTTGCGGGTGACTTCGACGTTGTAGTCGTAGTCGGCAATGGTCTTGCCGTCGGCCATCAGCGAGCCGTCCATCATGACCGAGCTGAAGCCCAGGTTGATGGCACCGGCGCAGACGTCTGGGTTTTGACCATGGTCCTGGTGCATCACCAGCGGAATGTGCGGGTAGGCCTCGATCGCGGCGGCAATCAGGTGCTTGATGAAGGCCTCGCCAGCGTATTTGCGGGCGCCCGCGCTGGCCTGCAGGATGACCGGCGCACCGACTTCATCGGCCGCCGCCATGACAGCCTGGACCTGCTCGAGGTTGTTGACGTTGAAAGCTGGGATGCCGTAGGAGTTGACTGCCGCATGGTCCAGCAGCTCGCGCATGGATACGAGTGCCATGATGGAAATTCCTAAAAGTTAATGCTGTCCAACCACAACCAAGGCCCTTGTGCGTGCATCACAGGGCGCGGCTGAAGCGCCCAGGCAGTCTTGTTCAAAGGCCAGATTCGGCTTGATTCTACCGTCGAGAACTGGCCTTCAGCCGGCGGTTGGCGGCCCGGCAGAAGGAATCCTGACCAGCCGCGTGCGCCAAGTGGTGTAGGACGTCAGGCTGTTGAATGGATGAAGGCGCTGACCCGATCGAGCACCGGGGCGCGCCCCCGCAGCACCGAGGCCAGCGCCGCCACCAGCGTGATGTGACCAACACTGTCAAACAGTTCGGCTTCGACCCGGACACCCTGACTTTTGAGCCGTTCAGCCATGCCGACGGTGCTGCGCTGGGAGTCGACCAGCGTGTCGCGGGTCGGCGCCAGCAGCAAGGCAGGCGGGGAGGCCCGCGAGGCATGCGAGAGCGGCTGGCTGTCAGCAGGGGTGCCGGGCCAGTTGAAGGCCACCTGCGTCTTGCGGTCGCCTATCGGCAAAAAATCATAAGGTCCGGCCAGGCCAACCCAGCCTGCCAGGCGTGAGGGCTGGAGCCCCACCGATCCCAGCCAGCGTCGGTCCAGCGCCAGCATGGCGGCGTTGTAGGCGCCGGCGCTGTGGCCCATGACAAACACCCGTGCCGGGCTGGCGCCATAGTGCTGGGCATGTTCAAAAGCCCATTGCACGGCCAGGGCACTGTCCTGCAAGAAAACCGGATAGCGGACCTGCGGGCTCAAGCGGTAATCGGCCACCACCGTCACGATGCCGCGGGAGGCCAGTGCCTCGCCAACAAAGCGGTAGTCGGCCCGGTCGCCAGACGACCAGCTGCCGCCATAGAAAAACACCACCATTGGCGCATTCGTCAGCGTTGGGGAGGGCTGATAGATGTCAAGCCGCTGGCGCGCATCTGGGCCATAGGCCATGCCTTCGCTGCGTTGGTAGGTATCCGAGGGGACCGTGGCATTGAGGAGGTCGACAGCCGAGCAGGCGGTCAGCAGGGCCGGCAGCATGGCCATCAGGGTTCGGCGAGTCAAGGGAATGTGCGGGAGGTTCATGACAATTTTCGGTATACGCATCATTACGCAAGGGACGCGCTGATGGATTCAGGCGGCCTGCCTAAAGCTCCGCCGGCCAGGACGGCTGTCCCCGCCTGCCGACGGGGATCACACGACCCGGCAAATCTTGAGCATATTGGTGCCACCGGGTGCGCCCATCGGCTCACCGCAGGTGATGGCATAGACGTCGCCGCTTTGTACGATTTTACGGCTCAGCAGGTGACCCTCCGCCTCCTCCAGCGCCGTATCCCGGTCTATGCTGGTGTCCATCAACAGCGGCCGGACATTGCGGTACAACGCCATCTTGCGCTGGGTCGCCAGGCGCGGCGTGAGGGCGTAGATCGGCACATGGATGTCGTGCCGGCTCATCCACAAGGGGGTCGAGCCGCTGTCGGTGAGCGCAACGATTGCCTTGGCGCCCAGGTGACTCGCGGTAAACAGCGCACCCATGGCAATCGACTGGTCGATGCGCGCAAAGGTTTTGCCAGTGAAGTCGGAGTCGATTTCCTTGTATTCGGCTTTTTCGGCTTCCAGGCAAATCTTGGCCATTTCTTCAATGGTCTCCAGTGGAAACTTGCCGGCTGCCGTCTCGGCGCTGAGCATGACCGCATCGGTGCCGTCAAGGACCGCATTGGCCACGTCACTGACCTCGGCACGGGTCGGCACCGGACTCAGAATCATGCTTTCCATCATTTGCGTGGCGGTGATGACCACCTTGTCGTGCGCTCTGGCCAGCTTGATCATGCGTTTTTGCAGGGCCGGCACGGCCGCATTGCCGACTTCGACCGCCAGGTCGCCACGGGCCACCATGATGCCGTCGCTGACACGCAAAATCTCTTCCAGGTTCGGAATGGCTTCTGCGCGCTCGATCTTGGCAATCAGCCCGGTTTTGTGTTTGTACGGGGCAGCGGCCACATTGCACAACTGGCGCGCCATTTCCATGTCGGTCGCGTTTTTCGGAAAACTCACCGCCACGTAATCGGCCAGAAAGCTCATCGCGGTCTTGATGTCTTCCATGTCCTTACCGGTCAACGCCGGCGCAGTCAGACCACCGCCCTGCTTGTTGATGCCCTTGTTGTTGGACAGCGTGCCGCCCAGCTTGACCGTGGTGATGACTTCCTCGCCGCGCACGGCGTCCACCGTCAGAACGATCTGGCCATCATTGAGCAGCAGCACATCTCCGGCTTTGACATCACGTGGCAGTTCCTTGTAATCGAGCCCCACACCCTGGGTGTCACCGGGCTCAAGCCGCGAGGCGTCCAGCACAAACTTGTTGCCCGCCTGCAATTGCACCTTGCCGTCGGCAAATTTGCCGACCCGGATTTTGGGTCCCTGCAAATCCGCCATGATGGCAACTTCCTGACCCGCACGCCGCGAAGCCTCGCGCACCACAGCGGCGAGGTCGATGTGGTCCTGCGCGGTGCCGTGGCTGAAGTTCAGGCGCGCGACATTCATGCCAGCCAGAATCATTTTTTCGATCAGCAAGGGGTCGCTGGACGATGGACCCAGCGTGGCAACGAGTTTGGTGGCGCGACCTGTCATAAGGTGTCTTTCGGGTGTTGGATATCTGATTCTCACACGCCGCGATGAACCTTTGGTGACCGACCGGCTAGCGTCACTGGGGTGGCTTCAGCAAACAGGCGTCAGCCACCGGCTCGTTCTTGCAGTATTTCAAACGCCGGCAGCGTTTTGCCTTCCAGCACTTCTAGAAAGGCGCCGCCACCGGTCGAGATGTAATCGACCTGCTGTTCAATGCCATATTTGGCAATCGCAGCCAGGGTGTCACCACCGCCGGCAATTGAAAAAGCAGGGCTGTCGGCAATCGCCCGTGCGATGCCCTCGGTGCCATGCGAGAAGGCCTCAAATTCGAACACTCCGACCGGGCCGTTCCAGACAATCGTTCCGGCTGCCATCAGTTGCGCGGCCAACTGCGCAGTGGTCTGCGGTCCAATGTCCAGAATCAGGTCGTCGGCAGCCACCTCTGTCGCGGCTTTGACCGTCGCCGGCGCATCACTGGCAAAGGTTTTGGCGGTCACCACATCGACCGGGATAGGCACGGCTGCGCCACGCGCCGTCATCGCATCCATTACGGCTTTAGCCTCGCTCACCAATCCAGCTTCGGCCAGACTTTTGCCTATCGGTAATCCGGCTGCCAACATGAAGGTGTTGGCAATGCCGCCGCCCACAATCAACTGGTCAACATGGTTGGCCAGTGACTTCAAGATAGTCAGTTTGGTCGACACCTTGCTGCCCGCCACAATCGCCACCAGCGGTCTGCGCGGCGCACGCAAGGCTTTGGCAATCGCGTCCATTTCGGCTGCCAGCAGCGGCCCGGCACTGGCCACTTTGGCATACCGGGCGATGCCATGGGTAGAGGCTTCAGCGCGGTGCGCGGTACCGAAAGCATCGTGCACAAAAATATCGCACAGGGCCGCCAGCTTGCGCGCCAGCGCGTCGTCATTTTTTTTCTCGCCGGGGTTGAGTCGGCAGTTTTCCAGCAGCACCACGCTGCCCGGCGCAACGCTGACACCATCGACCCAATTGGAGACCAGCGCAACCTCGCGCTGCATCAACTCACCGAGCCGCAAGGCGACTGGCGCCAGCGAGTCCTGCAACTTGAACTGTCCTTCTGTCGGGCGGCCCAGATGCGAGGTCACCATCACGGCCGCACCCGCATCGAGTGCCATCTGGATGCAGGGAATCGAAGCACGGATACGGGTGTCTTCGGTGATGTGTCCGGCAGCGTCTTGCGGCACATTGAGGTCGGCGCGAATGAACACACGCTTGCCGGCAACCTGACCGCTGGCGCACAGATCGGAAAATCGAATGAAGTTCATGTTGGGCTGGGTTAAACGAGATCAGACGGGCCAAGCGGCCTCATCGCTCAAATTGTAGGCTCCGGTCCTTCACCAGCCCAGGCCCAGATGCAGCGGCAGATAGACCGCCATGCCCACGACAATGGTGCCGAGTAGACCTCTGCGCCAGTAATACCAGGCCAGGCCGGCGGCCGCAGCAAAGAGGCGCGCGTCTTTGAAGGTCAGGATCAGGTGCCCCTGGGTCATGACAATTTCGGGCACGATGACGGCCGCCAGTGCCGCAATGGGCGCGTAGTTCAGGCCGCGTTCGGCCCAATTAGGCAGCTGCCAGGGCTTGCTGGATATAAAAAACAGGGACCGGGTGATGACCGTGATCAGTGCCAGGCACACAATGGTGATCACCGTCCCGATATCGGTCTGGTTCATGCGGTATCCCCGCCGGCAGAAGCCGCTGGCGCTGGCTTTTCGAGCATCAGGCAAACCGCCACGGCAGCGGCAATGGCAACCAGAATGTTGAGCTTGAGCGGCAAGGCAAAAGCAGCCACCGCCGCTGCGCCCGCGACGCCTGCCGAGACCGTGCGCAGCCGCGTGGTGGTCAGTGAGCAGAGGATGCCCAGCAATGCAAGAATGCCGGCAAAGGCCAGTCCCCAATGCGGCGGAATCGAGTTGGCCAGCACCACGCCAAGCGCGCTGGCCGCGATCCAGCTGGCCCAGTTGAGCGCACAGCTACCCGCAAAATAGGCTTCTTCGGCACGCCGGCCGGCGGCATCCTGCGCGGGCGCACTGTACCGGGCGATGAACAACACGTAGTTCAAATCCGTCGTGAAATAGCCGCTGACCAGCCGCCGCCACAAGGGCTGGTGCATCACATAAGCCCGCAGGTGCGCACTGAACACAACAAAGCGCAGGTTCACACAAAACGCCGTCGCCAGAATCACCCACATCGGCGCGCCCGCTGCGATCAGCGGGATTGCCGCCAGCTGCGAACTGCCGGCAAACACCAGCCCGCCCATCAGCAAGGTTTCGGTCAGGCTCAGACCCGACTTGATCATGGCGACGCCGGTCATCAGGCCCCAGGCCGCGAG
>JANMBW010000175.1:0-2810 GCA_031360565.1 Polaromonas sp. | reverse complement strand
CCTTCGCTGCCCACCATCAAACGCGTCAGGTCGTAGCCGGCCGAGGATTTCTTGGCGCGCGTGCCGGTGCGGATCACTTCGCCGCTGGCAGTCACCACTTCGAGGGCCAGCACGTTCTCGCGCATGGTGCCGTAGCGCACGGCGTTGGTGCCGCTGGCGCGGGTGGCGCTCATGCCGCCCAGCGTCGCATCCGCACCCGGATCAATCGGAAAAAACAGCCCGGTACTTTTAACGGCTTCATTGAGCTGCTTGCGCGTCACGCCAGGCTGCACGGTCACGGTCAGGTCTTCGGCATGAATATGCAGCACCTTGTTCATGCGGCTCACGTCGATGCTGATACCGCCCTGCACCGCCAGTAAATGGCCTTCGAGCGAGGTGCCGACGCCAAAAGGAATCACCGGCACCTGGTACTGGCTCGCCAGTTTGACGGCATCGGCAACATCCTGGGTGCTTTCTGCAAACACCACGGCAGCGGGCGGCGGCGAGGCAAATGAGGACTCGTCGCGGCCATGCTGCTCACGCACCACCAGCGCCGTCGAGCACTGCGCGCCAAAGCGGCTTTTGAGCGCCTCGATCAATGCACTGGGCGTTTCACGCTGGGCGATCTCGGGCAGGAGATGGGAGGGTAGCGGTGCATTCATGGCGGTCTCCTGGAGTCCAGACCACAGTTTACGGCCTGCCAGGCGTTGCGCTCATGTCACAGTAGCAACAACCCGCATAGGCACCGATTTGACTCAAGTGCATGCTTTGCTCATAGCCCACCCAATTAGGAGATCCACATGAAGCGTTCCATTCACATTCCCGCCGGCGTTCTCTTGCTGACCTTGGTGACCGGCGTTCAAGCCCAAAAAGCAGGCGACAACATTTACGGTTTTGGGATTGCCAACATCGCGCCAAATATTTCGCTTGGCCAGCTGACCTCAACCGGTCCGGCGGCCGCGCCATTTAATGCCGCGACGGCGGGGGCAACCGCCAGCAGCAAGGCCGTCAACACGCTGTCGCTAAGCTGGCTGCACATGTTCACTGACAACCTGGCGACCGAAGTATCCATCGGCATTCCTCCCAAGCTGGATCTGGATGTTCGTCTGGCTTCGGGTAACCGCCCGTCGGCTGCCAGCGCCCGCATTCTCACGCCAGCGGTGGTGGGCAAATACCTGTTCAATTCACCGTCGGACCAATGGCGGCCTTATCTTGGCCTGGGCGTCACCTACGCCAGCTTTAGAAATGTCAGCGCCAACACCAGCGACCCTCTGGTCAACCAGTTGGGCGGAGGCGGGGCCTCGCTCAGCTCATCCCTGGCGCCGATTTACAACGCAGGCGTCATCTACAACATCGACCAGCGCTGGTCGATCAACGGTTCAATCTCTTACATTCCGCTGTCGGCTGACGCCACCTTCTCCGGCGCGGGTGCGGGAACTGGCACGACGACGCGCGGCCGGCTCAAGCTCAATCCGACCGATATCGTGATTCGGGTCGGGTACAAGTTTTAACGCTATAAAAAGCCTAGCATTTCAGGCCCATACGACGTGGGCTAGCGCGCAGTCACGTTATTGAAAAGAGCTGGCTTGCCCACCTGCCCGGGCAGAGTCAAAAAACAGGTGAAAATCAGGCTTTCACAGCCCTTCACCTGAGCACTGCATGGCCAACCGACTCTCGCAAATCGCGACCCGAACCGGAGACAACGGCACCACTGGCCTGGGCGACAACACCCGGGTTTCCAAAGACAGCTTGCGGGTCCATGCCATGGGTGAGGTGGATGAACTGAACTCGCACATTGGCGTGCTGCTGTGTGAAGACATGCCCGCGTCGCTGCGTGAACTGCTGGTCGAGGTGCAGCACCAGCTGTTTAACCTGGGCGGCGAGCTGTCGATTCCGGGCTTTGAGCTGCTCAAACCCGAAGCTGTGGCGGCGCTCGACACGGCACTGCAGGACTACAACGCGCAGTTGCCACGGCTGGCGGAATTTATTTTGCCGGCTGGCTCCCGGGCCGCGTCGCAGGCCCATGTGTGCCGCACCGTGGCGCGCCGCGCCGAGCGCGCGGTGGTGGCCTTGGGACTGGCCGAAGCCATCAAGGAATCACCGCGCCAGTACCTCAACCGTTTGAGCGATTTGCTGTTTGTGCTGTCACGCGTGTTGAACCGCATGAATGGCGGAGACGACGTGTACTGGAAAAGTGAACGTCTGGCAAGCAGCGCAGCCGAGTAACCGAGCTTTCAGATCCGGCTAGCCAATTGCCGCTGCGGCGTGGCAAAAGTTCATGGCGTCGCAGATAAAAAATAATAGCAAACTACGCAATAAATACGCGGGCTCAGGCTATAAAACTTCAAAAAAATAGCGCCAGTGGGAGGTCAGCGCGGCTGCAACACCGCCATCGTGATGCGTGACACGCAGGTCATCTCGCCTTGGTCGTTGGTCATTTCTACGGCCCACACCTGCGTGCTGCGTCCAATGTGCACCGGGCGGGTGATGCCGGTGACCCAGCCGCTGGTCGCGCCTTTGAGGTGGTTGGCGTTGATGTCCAGCCCCACCACGCGGTGACCCTCGGGCGCTGCATAGGCTGCGCCGCAGGAGCCCAGGGTTTCAGCCAGCACCACCGACACGCCGCCGTGCAACAGTCCGTATGGCTGAACCGTGCGGTGGTCGACCGGCACGCGCGCGCGGATGAAGTCGTCACCCACTTCCAGAAACTCAATGCCCAGATGGGACACGGCACCGTGGCTGTCGGCCGCGGTGAGCAAGGCGACGGAGATCGGTTTTTTCCAGACGGGCATGGTGGGCAGGTGCGTAAAGGTGAGTAAAGGAGTAAGCGA
>JANMBW010000173.1:0-1967 GCA_031360565.1 Polaromonas sp. | reverse complement strand
GGCTCCGCCGATGCCGGAGGGGGTTTCAATGAGTCGGCAGTAGCTGCCAGCAACCACGAATAAGGCTTAGCGCGCAGGCCGGATGACGGCGTATTGTGCCCACTCACCGCGTCGGTAAAGCACATTGACCGGTTTGGATTTGTCGACCTTGCCTAATGCCGCTTCAAACTCTTTGACGCTGATGACTTCAAGGTTTGCAATCGCCAGAATCACATCCCCTTCACGCAAACCAGCTCGCGCAGCGGCGCCGTCTGCGGTGTCGACTTTCACACCGCCCTTGATCTTGAGCTCCTTTTTCTGCGCTTCGGTGAGCTCGCTCACCGCCAGGCCCAGCACCTGCGCCGCTCCGGCCACCGGTGGCTTGGCCTCAGGCGCAGAGACTCTGCGGGCTGGTTTTTCGGCTTCGACTTCTGCCACCGTCACTGCCAGTTCCTTCAATGCGCCACGTCGGAAGACCGTGACCACGGCTCGGGTGCCCGGCTTGATATTGCCAACCAACCGCGGCAAGTCACTGGACTTGTCGATCAGCTTGCCGTCAAACTTGGTGATGATGTCACCGGCCTCGATGCCTGCTTTTTCAGCAGGTGCGCCACTTTCAACGCCTCGAACCAGGGCGCCCTGCGGCTTACCCAGGCCAATTGACTCCGCCACATCTTTGCTGACCTGTTCGATCTGCACGCCGATACGGCCACGGGTGACTCGGCCGCTGGTACGCAGCTGGTCTGCCACGCGCGCCGCTTCGTCGATTGGAATGGCAAATGAAATTCCCTGGAATCCGCCCGACCGCGAATAAATTTGGCTGTTGATGCCAATCACTTCGCCTCGCATGTTCAGCAGCGGGCCACCAGAGTTGCCGGGATTGATCGCCACATCGGTCTGGATGAAAGGAAGGTAATCGCCGGTATCGCGCTGTTTGGCGCTGACAATGCCGGCCGTGACGGTGTTTTCAAGACCGAACGGCGAGCCAATGGCCATCACCCACTCGCCAACCTTGAGTCGGCTCACATCACCAATTTTTACAGCGGGTAAGCCGGTGGCTTCGATTTTGACCACCGCCACGTCGCTGCGTTTGTCAGCGCCGACGATTTTGGCCTTGAATTCGCGCCGGTCGGGCAAGGTCACGATGACTTCATCTGCGCCCTCGACCACGTGCGCATTGGTCATGACAAATCCATCCGTTGTGAGGATGAAGCCCGAACCCACTCCGCGAGGCTGATCTTCATCCGGCTGGGGCTGGCTGCGATCTGGACGCGGTGCGCGGGGCATATTAGGCGGCACGGGAATGCCGAAACGCCTGAAAAACTCCAGCATTTGCTCGTCAGCACCGCCGGTAGCGGCAGCTTTTGCTTTCTCGGAGGTACGAATATTGACCACCGACGGCCCGACCTGCTCGACCAGATCGGTGAAGTCAGGCAGGGCCCGAGCCTGCGCCCAAGCCGGTTCGACAGGCAGCACCGCTACGGAAGAAACCACCGCCATCAGCCCCACCGCCACCCAGGAGCGCAAGGGTTTCCAGTTCAATTCATGCATCATCAGCCTCGTTAAAAATAGCAATCATCAGAAAATTCTTCAAGCAGACAGGTGGATCTCCAGGCCATCCACCCTTACTTTTTATACTCCAGCCCGTTGGCAAAAAGCTTCAGAGTCGTCATGGGTACTTCTCCCATGACTGTGACCCAATACGCACCCATCGGCCGGCTTAGCGTCTGGGTCGCACCCATGGACAGGCTTGCGCCGCCGTCATGGCGCTGCCGGTCAAATGGCTCCACGAACAATGAAACCGAGGCCAGTCCGTCAGAAAAAATCCATTGAAGTGACTCAACGCTGCCAGCGCCAGCGCTTGCCGAGGAAGCCGGACGCTTGAAACAGTTGACAGGTTTGAAGCCGGCAACCGGTGCCTTCAAAGACCAGCCTTCAGCACTGGCTGTGGTCTTGATCAAAACCGGCTGCTCCACGCGGTAGCCGTC
>JANMBW010000163.1:0-7640 GCA_031360565.1 Polaromonas sp. | reverse complement strand
GCCAGTATTTCGCCTTCTGACGTCGCAGCAATGCGGCCTTTGATGTGGTGTTCGCGCGCATGGATGTCGCTGACAAAAGACTCCAGACGGTCGGCTACAAACTTGACCGGACGCTTTAAAAGAATGGCCACGGCAACGGTTGCAAAGTCATCGGGGTAAGCATGGACCTTGATGCCAAACGAACCGCCCACGTCCTTGCAAATCACGCGTACACACGACTCTGGCAGCTCAAATTGCCGGGCATACAAGTCCTGCATCATGTGTGGGGCCTGTTGCGAGTGGTAAACCGTCAATTGGCCAGACGCCGGGTTGTAATCGGCAATCTGGCAACGTGGCTCCAGCGTGACCCCGGTATGACGACCAAAGTCGAAAGTGGCCTCTGCCACCACGTCTGCGCGCGCAAACGCCTCGTCGACGCCACCAGTGTCCAGCGAGCGGGTGAAGCACAGGTTGTCTCCCAGCTCCGGGTGGATCACCGGGGTGTCTGGGTGCAGCGCGGTCTTCATGTCCACCGCAGCGGGCAGGTCTTCCCAAGTTACTTGAACGTACTGCAGGGCGTCTTCTGCTTCGGCCCGTGTTTTGGCTACTACAGCGACCACTGGCTCGCCCTGCCAGCAGGCGCGGTCCACGGCCATGGGGTACTGCGGCGCAGATTTGATGCCTGCGAGATGGCTGAGCGTGGCCACCCACGGTTTGCAGATGGTGGCGAGGTCCTTTCCGTCAAACACCGCCAGCACGCCTGGCATCATGCGGGCGAAGTCCCGTTCTATGCCGGTGATGCGGGCGTGCGCGACCGGCGATCGCCAAAACACCACATGCGCCATGCGTGGCAGGTCGAGATCGTCCACATATTGCCCGCGCCCTTCCGTCAGGCGCTCGATATGGGGTCTGGGGATCGCTTGCCCGATGTGGCGGGCATCCTGGAGCGGCGCAGCCAGCGGTGGTGCGACTGGCGCGGGCCGAGCTTCGTTGCTGATATCTGACCGAGCCTGGGGGTCGTGCAGAAATCGGCTCTCAGGTGCGTTCATGCTCGGACTCCTTCACGGGTCTCAAGGCGTTCAGCCAGAACATCGCAGATGGCGTCAACAATGGCTTGGTAACCGGTGCAGCGGCAGTAATTGCCGGAAATCCATTCCCGCACCTCCTCGCGGTTCGCGTTCGGACGGCTTTCTACAAGCTCATGGGCGGCCAGCAACATGCCTGAAGTACAGAAGCCACACTGCAGCGCATTGCGGCGAATAAACGCTTGCTGCAAGTGGCGCAACGCGCCGCTCTCGCTCAGACCCTCCACCGTGTTCACGCTGCGGCCATCGGCCTGTGCCGCCAGCACCAGGCAGCCACGGACGATTTGTCCGTCCAGCTGAACCGTGCAGGCTCCGCAAACGCCGTGTTCGCAACCTAGGTGCGACCCTTTAAGACCCATCTCGTCGCGTAAAAAATCCACCAGATGCGTCCGCGCAGCTGTCTGGCGTTCAACGCTCTGGCCGTTCAGAGTGATGCGTATGGTTCGGGACTGAGGCAATGGGGATTCTTCGTTGCTCATGAGCGTCCTTGACGTGAGGTGTTTTCAGGGCTAGTCCTGGCGGTACCCGAATCCATGATGCTGACCAGTGCCCGTTTCAGCAGCACGCCTGACAGTTGCCGCTTCGCAGCTTCGCTGTGGGTCAGATCGGCCAGTGGCTGCAGTTCGGCGTGCAGCGCCTTGACGGCGATCTGGATCGTCTCGTCGTTCAGGGGACGATTGAGAAGTGTCTGTTCCGTTGCGGGTGAACGCATCGGAGTGCTTCCGATACCTATCCATGCCAGACGGGCGTCTGCAGCCTGGCCTTGACGCAGGCTGATGGCGGTAGCCAGACCGACAACCGCGTAATCGCCATGACGGCGGGCCAGTTCGGTGAAGGCAAATTTCTGGTCAACCTGTGCGATGGGAATTTCGCACGCGACGATGAGTTCATCGATGGCGAGTTCTGTGGTGTAGAGGCCAGTAAAAAAGTCGTCTGCAGCGATTCGCCGCTCTCCCCGCAGGCTGCGCGCCACCACGACCCCCTTCAGTGCCAGCAGGCAGGCTGGCCATTCCGCTGCCGGATCGCCATAAGCGATTGAGCCACCAAATGTGCCGAGGTTGCGAATGGCTCGATGCGCGATATGCGGCGCAGCGGTACACAGGAGGGGGGCATGTTTGGAAATCAGTGCTGACGTTTCAATTTCGGTGTGCGTCACCAGCGCACCGATGCGCAGGACGTTTTCCTGCACGCTCAGGCCCTTGAGTTCGTTGACAGCTTGCAGGTCAATCAACAGTGACGGTTCGGACAGGCGCATGTTCAGGGTGGCCAACAAGGTTTGACCACCTGCCAGCAGACGGGCTTCATCGCCATGCTCGGCCAGCAGGCTCATCACGTCTGCCAGTCGCGCCGGTCGGGCATATGAAAAAGCAGCAGCTTTCATCAGATTCTTCCTTGCAGGTGAGGTTTGTGGCAATGTTTCAAGCCAGCCAGTGAGCGCCCATCCAGACGCCCACACTGGTAGCCAGTACGCCTGCAAAGAACCAGACGAGGCGGGGAATTTCGTGACCTAGCGAGTGAGACGATGGGGCTGGGACAGCTGGCAAAACCAGCCCAGGAGCCTCATTCGATCGGGCTGATGCTTCTTCAGGCACCGACGCCGGTGTCGGGCCGCCCTCAGTCAAAACGGTTCGGAAAGTAGCAAAAAATTTGTCAGCCAGTTGCCTGGACGACGCGTCGATCAGTCGGCCTCCGATCTGGCCAAGCTTACCTGCGACCGAGGCCTGCGCGGTGTAGTCGAGCCGCGTGCCGTCGCCGACGGGCGTCAGGGTGATGACAGAACTGCCTCGGGCAAATCCGGCACTTCCCCCCGACCCTTCAAAATTGAGCGTATAGCCCTGCAAAGGTTTGACATCTGTGAGCCGGACTTTGCCTGCAAACCTCGCCCGTACCGGGCCCATGCGCAGCAAGACCCTGGCATGGAGCTCTTCCGCGGAAAGTTGTTGTACCTCTTCGCAACCGGGGATGCATTGGCGCAAAATTTCGGCGTCGTTCAGCGCCTGCCATACGCGCTCAGGCGACGCGGGGAGAGTGACACTGCCTTGGAGTTCCATGTCGAATACCTTGCGCTGTTGAATGGGGCTAAGAGCGCCTGAAGGGGCTCGGGTTAGTCCTGATTCCGGACTATTTACCAACTGTTAAATTACATCGATAACTGTTATCGAACTGGACCATGTCTTCCATCCGGAAAAACCCTGCCAGCTTGAATAATGCCGGCCGTTCGGCGGACTTGGTGCGCAGGCGTCTGCCGCCCGGTGACAGGGAGCGTCTGATAGTTGACGGCGCCATCGCTTTTTTTTCTGAGCATGGGCTGGATGGACAGTTGCGGGACCTTGCGCGGCAGTTGGGTATTACCCATACCCTTCTGTACCACTACTTTCCCACCAAGCAAGCCTTGATAGAGCGGGTTTATGCGGAGATGTTTGAAGGCCGCTGGAAGCCAGAATGGGAAAGTTTGTTGGACAGCAAAAAACTGGATATCGAGACCAAGCTCACGTCCTTTTACGGGGACTATGCCAGTGTGGTTATCAAGCCAGACTGGGTTCGAATTTTTATTTACTCTGGCCTCAGTGACCGTTACATCACCGACCGTTATTTTTCTCTGCTCAGGGAAAAGCTTTTCCCCCGTTTGGTGCGAGAAACTCGAAAGCACCGTGGCATTTCAAATCGAGGCAAACCTTCCGAGCGAGAGCTGGAGTTGCTGATGGGTTTGCATGGCAGTATTTTTTACATGGGCATCAGGCGCTGGATTTACGGCCAGGTCGATCATGCTGACCTGTCTGCGGCCAACGATGCAAACTATATTCATGACCGGGTACGGTCTTATTTGTTGTCGGTCAGTGCCGTACTTAAAGCATAGGCTTTTAACTGTTTGAAGAGCATTTTTTTATGACGCTATCGCTAAATCACTTTTCCATTCGTACGACCGATCTTGAGGCCACCCAAGATTTTTACAGCCGTGTGCTCGGATTTACGGCCGGGCCGAGACCGAACTTTCCTTTTCCCGGAATCTGGATGTACAACGGCAGCCATGACAGCGTAGCCAACGCTGTGGTGCACATCATCGGTATCGACAAGAACGACCCGGAGGGACTTAGAAAATACCTGGGTGATCGCGATGAATCCAGCTTGAAAGGCACGGGAGCGGTAGACCACATCGCCTTTTTTGCCACCGGACTCGAAGCCATGCTCGCGCATTTGAAAACATTGGGCGTACCTTTCCGGGAGCGCACCACACCCTCAATTGGCTTGCATCAGTTGTTTCTGGATGATCCCTGTGGTCTGGTAGTAGAGCTTAATTACCCGGCGGCAGAGCGGGCAGCGGTCGAGGCTTTGAAGGCAAGCGGGACGGTCTGATGGCGCAGATTGTCGTCATCGGCGGTTCGCTGGGAGGCTTGTTGGCCGCCAACATGCTGCAGCGTGCTGGCCATGATGTGACAGTGCTTGAGAAAGCCAGTGCATCGCTGGATGGGCGTGGGGCTGGCATCGTGACGCATCGGCCGTTGATGACAGCCCTTGAGAAGTGCGGACTCAGCATTGATGCGTCGCTGGGCGTTGCGGTTGAGAAGCGGGTAGTGTTGGCTGCAGACGGTGCCATCATTGAAGAGGCGCAGATATCGCAGGTGCTCACATCGTGGAGTCGCCTGTATGCCATGCTGCTGTCTGTTTTCGACGCCAGCCGGTATGTGCGCTCTGCATCGGTGTCCAGCGTAACGGAATCGGACGCGGGAGTCAGCGTAATTTGTGACGACGGTCGGACGTTTAAAGCCGATCTTGCGATTGCGTCAGATGGCATTCGATCAGCCGTGCGCGGCCAGCTCATGCCAGAGGTAGAACCCGAATATGCAGGCTATGTGGCGTGGCGAGGTGTCTGTGATGAAGCAGTGTTGTCCCAGCGCACTCTGGGCAGCGTTTTTGACACTTTTGGATTCGGCCTGCCAGCCGGAGAGCAACTGATTGGCTACCCAGTTGCTGGCGCAGGCAATGCGACAGCGCGGGGTAAGCGCCGGTATAACTTTGTCTGGTATCGACCCGCAACTGAGCGACAGCTTAAAGCGTTGATGACTGATGCCGACGGAAATTATTTTCCGCTCGGTATCTCACCCAATAAAGTGGCCTGGCAGCATGTGGCAGCAGTACGCGAAGCGGCTCGCAATTTGCTGGCACCTCAGTTTGCTGAAATGTTGGAGAAAACGGGGCAGCCGTTTCTACAACCGATTTATGACTGCGTCAGTCCCAGAATGGCTTTTGGTCGCATCGCCTTGATGGGTGACGCCGCGTTTGTCGCTCGCCCTCATGTTGGGATGGGGGTGACCAAAGCGGCTGAAGATGCCGTAGCACTGACCGAATGTATCGGCCTGCATGGTGCCACTCGCCTGGCCTTGTCCGCATTTGAGCAGCGCCGCCTCGCGCCCTGCCTGGGAGTGGTTCAGCGGGCGCGTGCGTTGGGCGCTTATATGCAGGCCCAGTCTGGTCAGGTGCTCGCTAGTCAGCCGCTGGCAAAGCGCGATGCGCGCACGGTCATGCTGGAAACCGCAGTGGATTTGTCCGGTAAGCCGGATTGGTGCGCCAGCCCTGCGGTCGCTATGAACTGATGACATTTTTTCACAACAACCTGGAGACAACCATGCGTTCCATCATCCCTTCTGTCGATTCTGGCCGTCGTTCGCTGCTCGTGGGAGGGGCTGCTCTCGCGGTGGCTCCAGCTTTGTTCAACGTGGCGCGGGCACAGGGCACGCCGATCAAGATCGGATTTCCGGTTCCCCTCACTGGCGCCTACTCGGCTGAAGCACAAGACCAAGTTCGATGCGCAGAAATTGCCATCAAGGAGTTCAATGACAGTGGTGGCTTGAACGGTCGCAAGGCCGAATTGCTGGTGCGTGACGACAAGCTCAATCCTGGAGAAGCTGCTACCCGTACCCTTGAATTGATTGAAAAAGACAAGATTGATTTTGTCGTCGGTTCGCTGTCTGCAGCGACCCAGTTGTCCATCAACGCCGTGTGCCGTGACCGGAAAATCATCTTCAATTCAATCAGCCAGTCCGACGCCATCAATGAGGTCAAGGACTGGAGTTTGTTTACCTTCCATGAAGCCCTCAATCCACATCTGACCGCCGGCGCGGTGGCGCGCTACGCCTTCCCCAAGTTTGGCAAGAAGGTGGTTTACCTGACAGCGGACTATGCCTACGGTCATGAAATGGTGCGAGGTTTTCAGCGAGCCGGTCAACCGATGGGCGTACAAACCCTGGCCGATATCCGCCATCCGATTGGCGCTGCCGATTATTCGGCCTTCTTGCCGCGCATCCAGTCGCTCAAGCCGGATATTCTGGTGCTGTGCAATTTTGGACGCGATCAGCTCAACGCAGCCAAGCAGGCCACCGACTTTGGCCTGAAAGCCACCACCAAGATCATCACCCCGATTTTGTTGTACACGGCGCGCCAGGCGGGTGGACCAGATCCATTCGAAGGTGTGATCGGGGGAACTTCGTACTACTGGGGTATGGAGGACAAGGTGCCAGCCGCCAAGGCCTTTAACGACAAGTACCGCAAGGCGCATGGCGGTGCCGTGCCGTCTGACTACGGTGCGCTGGGTTATGCCGGAGTGCGCAGCGTGTTGCAAGCTGTGCGCGAAGCCAAATCCACCGAGTCGCTCAAGGTCAGCATTGCCTTGCGCCAGCTGCGCTACAACTCCTACAAGGGCGACCAGTTCTACCGCAAGTGCGACCACCAGTCGGTCCAGTCGGTGGTCATCATCGAGTCGAAGTCAAAAAATATGAAAGACAAATATGACGTCTTTAACGTGTTGGCCATCGAAAACGCCGATGAGAAAAATCTTCGTACCTGTGAGGAAATGGGCCACAAAGTCAGCACCTGATCGCTCGTCTGACGCGGGCTATGACCGCATTGACAGCTCCCACGTCGTGACCTTGTGCCGTGGGAGCCTTCCCAACAATGAGAACTCTGCATGGCTGACATCACCTTGGAATTGTTTGCGCTTCAGCTGATGACGGGCATCGCGCTGGGCGCTGTGTACGCTTTGCTGGCTATTGGTTTGTCGCTGATTTTCGGCATGCTCACCGTGGTCAACTTCGCGCATGGCGCATTTTTCATGGTGGGTGCGTTTTTTGGTGTGTACGCCATGGGGCTAACCGGTAGTTTCTGGTTCAGCCTAGTACTGGTTCCGCTGGCTACCGGTGCGCTTGGCCTGGTGTGTGAGCGTTTTCTGGTGCGCCCCCTGTATGGCCGGGGCATAGACTATCCCCTGCTGCTCACCTTTGGCTTGTCGTACGTCCTCATCGAGCTGATGCGGATTATTTTTGGTGTCGAGGGCATACCAACATCCACCCCAGCCGCGCTCAGAGGTTCGGTAAATCTCGGCTTTGGGCACTTTCCTCTTTACCGACTTTTTTTGATTGTCGCTACGGCGGTTATCGTGCTGGGCTTGTGGCTTTTTATTGAGAAGACGCGTTACGGACTGATCATCCGGGCCGGTTCGCGCGACCCTGAAATTGTCAAGGTGCTGGGCATTGATATTGCGAAGGTCTGGCTACTTGTTTTTGGTATTGGAACGGCAATTGC
>JANMBW010000109.1:0-5846 GCA_031360565.1 Polaromonas sp. | reverse complement strand
GCGCCCCGGTGTAATGGCCAGATGCGCGCGCCGCATCAATTCGAAAGCAAAGTCCCAGCTGCCGCCGGTGCCATCGGGTCTGGCGCCAGCAAGACCCCAGCGATGGGCCACATCTGAACAGTCGGCATAGGCGTAAAACGCCCCGTCGGGCATCACGGGCACGGTGAGCCCGAGCCGGTTCAGCTCGGGAATGAAATAGTCGCGTCGCGCCTTGAATGCCAGCCGGCGGCGTTCGTATTCAGCCAGGCTGTCCGGCTCAAAGCAGGCGAGGGCAGCGTGTTGGGACACCGTGCTGGCGCAAATAAACAGGTTCTGCGCCAGGCGCTCGATCACCGGCACCAGCACTTCGGGCACCACCAGCCAGCCCAGTCGCCAGCCCGTCATGCTGAAATATTTGCTGAACGAATTGATGCTGATGACGCTCTGGCCCAACTCGCCCGGCATGCCCAGGGCGGTGTGCCCAAAGCGTTCTTCATAGCTCAGTCCGAGGTAAATTTCATCGATCAGCGTGATGCCGCCCCGAGCATGCACAAAGCTATGAATGCGCTGCAACTCCTCGGGCGCAATCGAGGTGCCAGTGGGATTCGACGGAGAGGCCAGCAAAACGCCGCGCGACCGCTCGCCCCAGGCCGCCTCGACCTTGGCAAGAGTCAACTGGAAGCGCTCTTGCGCGGTAGTCGGAATCAAAATCGATCGACCCTCCGCAGCGCTGACGAAATGCCGGTTGCACGGATAGCTGGGGTCGGGCATCAGTATTTCGTCGCCCGCCTCGATCAAGGCCAGGCAGGCCAGCTGCAGTGCCGCCGATGCGCCGGCGGTGATGACGATGCGCCGCGGATCGACCGCCACGCCGAAGCGTGAGGCATACCAGCCGCTGATGGCCTCGCGTAGCGGGGCTATGCCGGTGGCGGGGGTGTACTGCGTGTTGCCGTGTTCAATGGCCCGCACTGCCGCCGCCTGAACCCGAGGTGGCGCTGTGAAGTCGGGTTCACCCATGTTCAAAAAAATCATGGGATCGGGACTACCTGCCAGGTCGCGTGCCTGGCTGGCCGCCGCCTTGGCGACTTCCATGACGTAAAAGGGCGCGATTTTCTCGGCCCGCTGTGCGATTTTCACGGCGTGGCGTTCCCGGGCCGGACTATTTGGCCTTGTCGGCAGCGACTTCTGTCGCGCGCAGCGAGGGTGCCATTTGATGCAGCACGCCATTGACGTATTTGTGGCCGTCGGTACCGCCAAAGGCCTTGGCCAGCTCAATGCATTCGTTGATCACTACGCGGTACGGTACGTCCAGGCAATTTTTGAATTCATAGGCACCGATCCAGAGCACTGCATGCTCGACGGGAGAGATCTCAGCCATCGGGCGATCGAGCAAAGGCATCAGATCAGCGTCGAGAGCTGTGCAGTCGGCGACACAACCATGCAGCAAGGCGTCGAAATGCGCCGCGTCGGCTTTGTGAAAGCCGACCAGGTCGCGGGTGAAGGCGTCGATGGAGGCCAACTCGTTGCGCCCCACCAGGTGTTGGTAAAGGGCTTGCATGGCGAATTCACGCGCCCGGGTGCGGGCCGATTTATCAGCTGCCTTTTTCACGCCGGTATCGGTCAGGCCGGTCCGGGTTTGCGGGGGGCGTTTGGGTTTGGTAAGGGGTTCAGCCATCGATATCCTAGGGGTCAATTGAGCTGATCCAGCAGGTTGGCCATTTCGACCGCAACCCGGGCGGCATCGCGGCCTTTTTCATGCTGGCGCGCCTGCGCCTGGCTGATGTTTTCAGTCGTCAGGATGGCATTGGCAATCGGCAACTGGTAGTCCAGCGCCAGCCGGGTCACTGCGGCTCCGCTTTCGTTGGCCACCAGTTCAAAGTGATAGGTTTCACCGCGAATGATGCAGCCCAGTGCGATCAGCGCATCAAACTTGTCGCTTTCAGCCAGGGCTTGCAAGGCGCAGGGCACTTCCAGCGCACCCGGTACCTTGATATGCGTGATGTGTTTGTCCTCCACGCCCAGCGCTGCCAGTTCCTGCCGGCAGGCTGTTGCCAGGGCGTCGGTGATGGCCTCGTTGAATCGGGCCTGCACGATGCCGATGAACAGCTTTTTGCCGTCCAGTTTGTCAGGGGTTCCTTTGTCTGCACCAAACACGATGGGTCTCCTGGCGAAAAGTAAATGAAACGGGTAGGCGTGGAATGCAGGTACTGATGGCGACGGCTTATTTGGCGATGTAGCCAACGATTTCGAGGCCATATCCCGTCATGCTGGGCATGCGCCTCGGGTTGCCGAGCAGCTTCATTTTGTGCACGCCGCAGTCGCGCAAAATCTGGGCTCCCACGCCATAGGTACGCAGGTCCATTCGACCCCGCTCTGGCGCCTGGCTGGCGCGCGCGGTGCCTTCGAACTGGGTCAACAATTGCGCCGCGCTCTCGCCGCAGTTGAGCAGAACCGCCACCCCTTTGCCCTCGCCAGCAATGTGCTGGAGGCTTTGCTCCAGGTTCCACGAATGCATGACGCGGCCGGTTTCCAGGGCATCCAGCACCGACAAGGGCTCATGCACCCGCGCAGCCACGGCCTCGTCGGTAGCCCACTGTCCTTTGACCAGCGCCAGATGCAAGCCCTGGCTGGGCTTGTCCTTGAAAGCGTGGGCGGTGAATTCACCGAATGCCGTGTGCAGCGTGCGGCTGCCGATTTTTTCAATCAATGATTCGTGGCGGCTACGGTGCTCGATCAGGTCGGCGATGGTGCCTATCTTCAGGCCATGTTCCGCCGCGAAAACCAGCAGGTCGGGCAAACGCGCCATGGTGCCGTCGTCTTTCATGATCTCGCAGATCACCGCTGCCGGCGAGCAGCCCGCCATGCTCGCCAGATCACATCCGGCTTCAGTATGTCCTGCACGCATCAACACGCCGCCATCAACTGCCTGCAGCGGAAACACATGACCCGGCTGGACCAGATCGTTGACGGTGGCGTCTTTGGCGACCGCAGCGCGAACGGTACAAGCCCGGTCAGCCGCAGAAATGCCGGTCGTCACGCCAACCGCCGCCTCGATGGAAACGGTGAAGGCGGTCGCGTGCTTGGTGCCGTTGCGGGTCGTCATGGGAGGCAACTGCAGCAGCTCGCAGCGCTCGCGTGTCAGCGTCAGACAAATCAGGCCACGGCCAAAGCGGGCCATGAAGTTGATCGTTTCGGCGGTGACGTGGTCCGCAGCCAGCACCAGATCACCTTCGTTCTCGCGGTCTTCTTCGTCAATCAATATGACCATACGGCCGGCACGCATCTCGGCAACGATGTCTTCTACAGGGGAAATTGGGACGGTCATGGATGTGGCTTGTGGGTGTCTTGCAGCATGCGTTCAACATAGCGTGCAATCAGATCGATTTCGAGATTGACCGTAGCGCCTGTCTTCAGCTGCCCCAACGCCGTGTGGGTGATAGTGTGGGGAATGATGTTGATGCTGATCTCGCATCCGCCGGGTTCACCGGTGTGGTCGGCGCGTCGGTCTTCGACCCGGTTGACGGTCAGGCTCACACCGTTGACGGTGATGGAGCCTTTGTAAGCAAGGTATTTCGCCAGCTCTAGTGGAATCTGCAGACGCAGCTCCCAGCTTTCTCCGGATGGGGCGAAATGGGTGACCTGACCGGTACCGTCCACATGACCGGAGACGATATGGCCGCCCAGCCGGTCTTGCGCCCGCAAGGCTTTTTCGAGGTTGACAGCACCGGTCTCGGCCAGGCCGCTTGTCTTGGCCAGGGATTCGGCGGAGATGTCGATAGCAAAGTGATGCGTGCTGGCGTCTACCGAGACGGCGGTCATGCAGGCGCCGTTCAGCGCAATGCTGTCGCCCAGTCCTACATCATCAAGATAACCGGTTGGTGTTTCAATGACGAGTCGCTTGCCATGGTGTGAAGAGCTGCCCAGGCTATGGATGGCGACGATGCGCCCCACGCCGGTAATGATTCCGGTAAACATGCCGTATTTTCGCAGGGTTTCAAACCAATTCGATTGGCAAGGCCACAAAAGCCGCGATGCTGCCAACGGCCAGCCCGCTGCATAAGCCCCTAGGCAAAAACGTCACGTCCTGTCTGGCGCGCCCTGATGCGCAAATCGTCACCGATCCTGTCTGTTGCCAGAAAGCGCCACGTGGCGGCCTCGGCCAGACTCTGCAAGGGGCCGAACGAAGCCATGCCCTGTGC
The DNA here is from genome assembly GCA_031360565.1 of Polaromonas sp. Taxonomy (GTDB): domain Bacteria; phylum Pseudomonadota; class Gammaproteobacteria; order Burkholderiales; family Burkholderiaceae_C; genus Polaromonas. The sequence continues at coordinate 1,668 of JANMBW010000109.1, read as the reverse complement.
GGTGCCCAACAGTTTGGGTGCCAGGTAAACCAGCAGTTCATCGACCAGTTGTTCGCGGATGAATGAGCCGTTGAGTTTGTGGCCGGCCTCCACATGCAGATCATTGAGTTCATGGCGCTGCGCCAAATCGTGCAGCATCGCTGACAGGTCGACCTTGTTGCCGGGCCCCGGCAGATAGGTCACGATCGCGCCGCGCGCCTCCAAGGCCGCCTTTTTTTGATCGTTTTGCTCGCTGGCATAGATAAACAGGGGGCGCTTCGCTTCAAAAATGAGAGCATCAAGTGGCGTTTGCAATTGACTGTCCACTACCACCAACGAGGGCTGACGCGCGGTTTGCACCAGCCGCACGTCCAGGCGTGGGTTGTCTGCCAGCACGGTACCTATGCCAGTCAGAACCGCACAACTCGCTGCCCGCCAGGCGTGTCCGTCGCTGCGTGCAGCGTCACCGGTGATCCACTGGCTTTGACCGTTGAGCAAGGCGGTCTGGCCGTCCAGCGATGCCGCTACTTTCATTCGAACCCAGGGCCTCTGCCGAATCATTCGGCTGAAAAAACCCAGGTTGAGTTCACGCGACTGCGCTGCGCCGTCACCGATTTCCACCGCTATCCCGGCGGCCCGCAGCCGCTCGAAACCTTTGCCGGCCACCAGGGGGTTGGGGTCCTGCAAGGATGCCACCACCTTTTTGATGCCGCTGCCAATGATCGCCTCACAACACGGTCCGGTGCGCCCCTGATGCGCGCAAGGTTCCAGCGTGACATACAGCGTGGCGCCCTGCACCGAATGACCGCTTGCGGCGGCGTCGCGCAGCGCCATGATTTCGGCATGCGGTCCACCGACCTGTTGGGTGTGCCCGATGCCCAGGGTACGGCCATCGGGCGCAGCAATCACGCAGCCGACCGCTGGATTGGGTTTGCACAAGGGTAAGGCGAGCGCCGCTTGGGCCAGCGCCTCGCGCATGATCATGAGGCGGTGCAGCCGGCCGAGCCTGTCTTGCAGGATCGCACTCGCCCGGCGGTGTCGACGACAATGCTGCTGGAGCGACCATTGGGATCAGGCAGTGCCATCACCAGCGTACCGTTGCCGACTGCTCCCGTCTTGGTTTTAGGGAATCCACTTCCAGAAAAAAGAAGATAACCGGCGCTCAAGGCTGTGGTGCCGGGAGTGGTGATGGTGATGTCGGACGAAATCGCATCGTGTTTAAGCACCAGCTCGTCGGTGCCTGCGGTGTATTGCTGGTCCCAGTCGTTGTCTACAAATACAAACCATCCGGATTGCCAGCCCAGCGTATTGTCGTTGCGCACGACGTAGGCCTCGCGGCCACTTTTCAGTGCTGCTGATTTGGCGGTTCCGGTGGCCAGAATAAAGTTGCTGACTGCATCCGAGAGCTGTGCGTTCTTTCGGAACTGGACCAGACTGGGCGCAGCCACCAGCATCAACACTACCCCGATGCCAATGGTCACCAGCAGTTCAATCAGTGTGAAGCCGCTAACCCCCTGACAGCGGGTTGGTCCATTCCCGGGGCGGACTGTTGCGCGAGGCTGGCCAGGGTTGTTCATTGCAGGCAGCGTGTGGTGTTGGCGCCCGTGCAGCGTTTGCGTCCCTGGGTGTCCCACGCCATCAGCGTGATGTCGGGATCGGAAAAGACGCCGGACTGCGGTTGTGCAATCA
>JANMBW010000087.1:0-10492 GCA_031360565.1 Polaromonas sp. | reverse complement strand
CTGCGCGGCAGTGACGACATCCATCGCCGGTGCAGCGACCGGTGCTTGCAAAACGCGCTGCCGCCGCGCGCCTTCTGCGGTCCAGACTGAAAAATTCAGCGTCAGCCAACTGCCTAAAGCAAAGGCCAGCGCGAAAAAAAGAGCTGTGACAAAAGCGGTTCGTTTCACCGCGTGGCAGGCGCCGGTGCCGATGCCGACGCCGCTGGCAAAGCAGTCGCTGACGTGGGCGCGCTGCTGGTGGAAACCAGCAGTGTCTTGAGCTCAGCCCCACCTGAAAATGGCGTCGTGCGCGGCGACAGGCTGCGTTCGCCGGCGACCTGAGCTGCCGTTACGGGCGCGGCCTTGTTGGACCACTGCGAGCGGATGTGCGTGAGCGTAGCCGCCAGCTCGGCGTCGGTCAGCTGGCTGAACGCGGGCATCAGGCCTTTGTAGGGCGCACCCGCCACCTCGATGTCGCCGCTGATGCCGTGCAGCAGGATGTTGATCAAGACCTTGTCGCTACCCTGCACCCATTCGGAGTTGTCCAGTGGCGGAAACACCCCGGCCAAGCCTTTGCCAGTGGCTTGGTGACAAGCCACGCATTGCGCTGCGAACAGAGCGGGTCCATCGGCGGTTTGGCCTGATGCTGCGGCGCCGGGCGCTTTGGCCATCAGGTCGGCCACGGTACGGCGGTCGCCGAGCTGAGGATCGCCAAACGGGTCCGAGAACAGCAAATAGCCCGCGCCAAACAGCACCATCACCACCGCCACCGCCGCAGCCAGCAGCGGCATGGGCTGCACATTTTCAGAGGGCTCAGCGCTTTCACGGTCTTGCGGGCGCGGCGGACCTTTTTCAGGCGTGGAATGCATGGTGGAATCTTTCGCGCCTCATGGGTTGCCGGCCGCGGGCAGCACCGGGTAGGTGTGGTTCAGCGATTGCAGGTATTTGACGAGGTTCAGCGCGTCCTGCGAGGCCACCACGACCTTGCCCGCTGGAATGTAGGCTGGCGGCAGCAGCACGGGTGCGTCACCTTCCTCCAATGCGTCTTTGACTACAAACAGGTAGGGAAAGGACGGCATGATGGAGTAGGGCACATACGCTCGGGGCTGGTACAGATGCCCCAGATGCCAGTCCTTGCTCGGTTGGCGGGCGCCGATGTTAAACAGGTCCGGCCCGGTACGCATGCTGCCCAGCAGGTGTGGGCGGTCATACACATAGTCAGCCGGCACCGACGGGCGGCCCCAGCCTCGTGCAAAGTCAGGGGCTAGTTTGCGGTCCCGGGGCTGCTGGGTGTGGCAGTAGACGCAGCCATTGGCTACATACACCTCACGCCCCAAAAGCTGTGCGCTGGTGTAGGGCTTGAGTGCGGCGGGCGCCTGGATGTCACGCACCTGCATGTAGGGCATGACCACCAGCGCGGCCGTGGCCACCGCCAGCGCGACCATGGCCCCCGATACCAGTTTGACTTCATTTTCCATGGACGGCCCCCACCAGGAGTTTGGGTTGCCAGAACAACGCCGCCCCGGTTCGCTGCGGTCCAAAGCGCAGCGCCATCATCAAAAAATGCCCCACAAACACTAGATGGCCCAGGCTCATCAAGACACCGCCCAGGCTGCGGGATTGAAGCCATGGAAGCGTCACCGTGACCGACTGCTCGAATGACTGGCTGGCGTCCAGCATGGCGAGTCCCTGCAGCCATCCGCCGATCGACAGGCCCACAAAATAGACGCCCACGCCGGTCACCGCCAGCCAGAAATGCAGCGTGATCAATTTGGGGTAAGGCCATTCCCAATTGAGAACGCGCGGCATCATGAAATAGATCGCGCCGAAAAAAACCATGGTGACAAAGGCGTACATGCCCAAGTGCGCATGGGCCACGGTGAAATGGGTGAAGTGCGTCACGGCATTGATGCTGCGCAGCGACTCCAGTGAACCCTGCACCGATGACGCGAAGTACATCAGGCCACCAAACATCATGAAGCGCAGGGTGGGTGAGAATTTGGCCAAATGCATCTGGCCCTTCAAGGTGCCACGCATGTTGACCGCAAAGGCAATCACCGGAATCACCATCATCACGCTCTGCACGATCGACAAGGTCGTCAGCCAGCCTGGTACTGGGCCGCCAATAAGGTGGTGGCCGCCCACTTGGCCATAGAAAAATGCCAGCGTCCAGAACCCGAACAAAGACAGGTTGTAAGACACCACGGGTCGGCCAATGATCTTGGGAAGAAAGTAATACACCGCACCGACCGCAACAGGTGTGAACCATAGTCCCAATGCATTGTGGCCATACCACCAGTTGGTGGTGGCTTGCTGCACCCCGGTGTGTACGCCCGGCAGGTTGCCAACCAGGAACAGCACTGCGATCCACAGCAAGGCCGCGACGAAGTACCAGACGCTAACGTAGAGATGCGTCACCCGGCGGGCCAGAAGCGTGGCCATGGCCGGCAGGATCACCAGGGCAAAGCCGATAAAGATGAAAATGTCGATCTGCCAGGGAATCTCGAGGTATTCCATGCCATCGGTCCAGCCCACGGCAATTGCGCCAATGCCAGCGGCAATACCGGCGTTGATCAGCGAGCCACCGAGCATGGCCCAGATGGCTCCGCGCAGCGGCGTGCGCAGCAGCCGGGGCAGCAGCCAAATAATGACCGCCAGTGCGGCATTGCTGGCCCAGCCGTAGATCACCGCATTCAGGTGCACCGAACGAATGCGGCCAAAGGTCAGCCAGGCTTGTTGGACCAGCCAATCCGGCTCATGCAGTTTGACGGAGGCAATGCTGCCGGCTGCCGAGCCGACCATCAGCCAGAAACAGGCGAATGCGATAAACATGAACACCGGAAAAGCGCTGGACTGGTCAGCCTCGGTGCGGTCATCGATTTCGGCCTGAGCGGTCGCCTCCAGTGCCGCATCGGGCACCGCAGCAGCCTGCATGGCCGTTTCGGTGTGCGCGTCCAGCGAGGGGTCGTCAATGCGGCCAATCTCGCCACGCGCGAAAATCACGGAGGCGCCCGCCGGGTTTTCAACCAGCAAGCCTTTTCGCAGCGACCAGATAAAAGCGAAAAGGCCCATGATGGAGAGCAGAAAGGCTCCCAACAGGCTCAGGATGGTGCTGTCCATCAGCGGCTGCGCAACGCTGCAGTGCGCAGAGTGATGTGGTTCATAAGGGAGTTCCTCAAGCTTGCAGGCGTGGCGCCGAAGCAGAGTCCCTACTGTCGGCCTTAGTAGCCCGGTGGTCTGTACGGCCCCGCGCTTATGGGGCGATGGGTCAACTGCTGGTGTCGCAGATTTGTAAGCTGAAGCATCAGCGCATCACGCGACAGGGCGAGTGGTCAGTGCGCCGCTTTGAGTGCGCGGCGGTATTGCACCGCCTCGGCAACGTGCGTGACTTGCACGTTGGCGGCGCCTGCCAGATCGGCGATGGTGCGCGCGACCTTCAGGCAGCGGTGAATGCTGCGGCCTGACCAGCCCAGCCGCGCGGCCGCAGTGTTGAGAAACTTGGCTGCTGCCCCATCGAGACTGCATTGTTCGTCTATGGCCTGGCCTTCAAGGGCCTGATTGGTACTGCCCTGGCGCTGCATGGCGTGTCCGCGCGCCTTTCCGGCGCGGATGCGAATCGCCTCGGTGCTTTCGCCTGGCGGCGTATTGATCAGTTCGTCGGCGGCCAGTGCGCCCACTTCCACATGCAGGTCAATACGGTCCAGCAGGGGGCCGCTGAGTTTGCCCTGGTAGCGTGTTACCTGATCCGGCGAGCACCGACACGGCCTGAGGGCTGAGCCGAGATAGCCACACGGGCAAGGATTCATCGCCGCCACCAGCTGAAACCGGGCCGGAAATTGGGCGCGATGCGCTGCCCGCGAGATCGTGATCGTGCCCGACTCCAGCGGTTCCCGCAGTGCCTCCAGAGCGGCTCTTGGAAACTCGGGCAATTCGTCAAGGAACAGTACGCCCCGGTGTGCCAGCGATATTTCCCCCGGTCGGGGCGGTGAGCCGCCGCCAACCAGGGCTACCGCGCTGGCAGTATGGTGGGGAGAACAAGTCGGCCGGACAGCCCAGTCGGCCAGTGAAAAACGCCCCACCAGAGACGCGACGGCCGCGCTTTCCAGTGCTTCTTCGGTCGTCATGGCCGGCAACAAGCCGGCAAAGCGCTGCGCCAGCATGGACTTGCCCGAACCGGGCGCACCCATCATCAGGATGCTGTGGCCGCCCGCTGCGGCAATTTCCAGCGCGCGTCTGGCGGCCGCCTGTCCCTTGACATCCGACATGTTGGCATAGCGGCTCTGCGGCTGCTGTTCAATGGCGCGCACCCGGTGCCAGCCGTCGAGTGCCTCGGGCGCCGCGTCACCGGGCAAAAACTGTCTGACCACATCCAGCAAATGTTGTGCACCATAAATTTCTGCATCGGGCACCAGACTCGCCTCTTGGGCACTGGCGTCCGGTAACACCAGCCGGGGTGTTTGCGCGGAGGCCGGAGTGGCCAGCGCCAGGCTCATGGCCAGCGCCCCCCGAACTGGCCGCAAGTCGCCGCCCAGTGACAGCTCGCCGGCAAATTCGTAGCCCCGCAGTTTTTGGGCATCGATTTGGCCGCTGGCCGCCAGAATTCCTAGGGCGATCGGCAAGTCGAATCGGCCCGAGTCTTTGGGCAGGTCGGCGGGGGCCAGATTGACGGTGATTCGCTTGTTGCTCGGAAACTCCAGCCCGGAGTTTTGGATGGCCGAGCGCACCCTTTCGCGCGCCTCCTTGACTTCCGTTTCAGCCAGACCGACCAGGGTAAAGCTGGGCAAACCATTGGCCAGATGGACTTCTACCGATACCGCAGCCGCGTGCAGACCAATCAGGGAGCGACTTTGCACCAAACACAGGCTCATTAGAACATCCTCTAAAACGGTGCATCGGAAAGGTAAGGCGAACTTGTTTGCACATTTTTGGTGCAAACTGTTTATTTGTACAGATGTCTTAACGCACCGGTCGGCCGGAGGTTTACTTGTAGAAATGTGAAACACAAGAAGGGAGTTGGCATGTTCCGTGCATAACCGTACGGTCAGCTTTCTATCTTTTAACTATCGGAGGAGTTCCAATGAAATTCGCAGTTAAGTCTGTCATCGTCCTGTCCACCTTGGTGTCGGCCACTGCCGCGATGGCTCAAGCCAAAGCGCCTGAGCCGGATTACACCCTGTCTTACAACGTTGGTGTGGTCACCGATTACCGTGTCCGCGGCATTTCCCAAACCAGCTTCAAGCCAGCACTGCAAGCCGGGATCGACTTCGCACACAAAAGCGGTTTCTACCTGGGTGCATTCGGCTCCAATGTGAGTTGGGTGAAAGACCTCAATGGCGCCACCAAAGGCAACTATGAAATTGATTTGTTCGGTGGCTTCAAGGGTGCTATCACCAAGGACATCGGCTTTGACGTCGGTGTGATCACCTATCAATACCCCGGCAACAATTCTGGCTCGGCCGGTACGCCTGGTGCTGGCAACTTTTCAAACGCCAACACCACCGAGTTTTACGGTGCGCTGTCTTACAGCGTCGTCAACTTCAAATACAGCCGCAGTACCGGCGACTTTCTGGGCAATAAAAACAGCTCGGGCAGCCAGTACTTCGATCTGAATGCCAACTTTGATCTGGGCGACGGCTACACCCTGACCCCCCACGTCGGTCGTCAAAAAATTCCTGGCCAAAACGGCGCCGGTGACTACACCGATTACTCGCTCGCTCTCGCCAAAGATCTCGGCAACGGATTGGTCGTGAGCGCTGCAGCGATTGGGACCAATACCCCCAAAGGCGCGGGCACGTTTTACCGCGATTCCAAAGGTAAAGACCTCGGCAAAAGCACGCTCGTGGTTGGCCTGAAATACAACTTCTGATCAGCCTTTAAATATTGAGGGAGAGCATATGAAACTCGTAACGGCCATCATCAAACCGTTCAAGCTGGATGAGGTGCGTGAAGCACTTTCCGGCATTGGCGTACAAGGCATCACCGTGACCGAAGTCAAGGGTTTCGGTCGTCAGAAAGGCCATACCGAGCTGTATCGCGGCGCGGAATACGTGGTGGACTTTTTGCCAAAAGTCAAAATTGAGGCGGCCGTTTCTGACGAGCTGGTCGATCGTGTCATTGAGGCTGTGGAAGGCGCTGCCCGCACCGGAAAAATAGGCGACGTGAAAGTTTTTGTCTACAACCTTGAGCAGGTCGTGCGTATCCGCACCGGTGAAACCGGCAAGGAAGCGCTCTAGCCTACATCCCATAAAGAGAATATTGACATGAAAAAACTAGTTGCTTCTCTCGTATTAGGGCTGGGTTTGCTTGCAGGCAGTGCGGTGGTGCTGGCGCAGGCGCCTGCAGCGGCTCCGGCCGCTTCGGCGGCTGAGGCCAAGCCCGCCGAAGCTGCTGCGCCGGCTGCTTCAGCCGCCGCCGCGGCCCCTGCTGCTGCCCCCGCTGCGGTGGCTGCTCCGGCTGCCGCTGCATCGGCTGCCACACCACCCGCTCCCGTCCCCAACAAGGGCGACACCAGCTGGATGATGGTCTCTACGCTTTTGGTGATCATGATGACCGTCCCCGGTCTGGCACTTTTCTACGGCGGCCTGGTCCGCACCAAGAACATGCTGTCCGTGCTGATGCAGGTCATGGTGACATTCTCCATGGTGGTGGTGCTGTGGTTTATCTATGGCTACAGCTTGGCCTTCACAGAGGGCAATGCTTTCTTTGGTGGGTTCGACCGACTTTTCATGAAGGGAATCTGGGACAACGTTGCTGGCACCTTTGCCAACTCGGCGACCTTTAGCAAGGGCGTGGTGATCCCTGAAATCGTGTTCGCCGCATTCCAAGCGACCTTCGCCGGCATCACCTGCTGCCTGATCGTGGGTGCCTTCGCCGAGCGTATCAAGTTCTCGGCAGTGCTGCTCTTCATGGCGATCTGGTTTACCTTCAGCTACGCCCCGATCGCGCACATGGTGTGGTTCTGGATGGGCCCGGACGCCTACACCGGCAAGGAAGTGGTTGATGCGATGAATGGCAAAGCCGGCTACATTTGGCAAATGGGTGCCCTGGACTTTGCCGGCGGAACGGTGGTGCACATCAATGCTGCCGTGGCGGGTTTGGTAGGCGCTTTTGTTATCGGCAAACGCATTGGTTATGGCAAGGAAGCCATGGCGCCTCACAGCCTGACGCTGACCATGGTCGGCTCCGCCATGCTGTGGGTCGGCTGGTTTGGCTTCAATGCCGGGTCCGCGCTGGTAGCCAACGGCTTCGCTGCGCTGGCCTTTATCAATACCCTGTGCGCCACTGCCGCCGCGGTGTTGGCCTGGTGGCTCGGTGAAGCGCTGATGAAGGGTAAGGCTTCCATGCTGGGTGCGGCATCCGGCTGCGTCGCTGGTCTGGTGGCCATCACGCCGGCCGCTGGAAACGTGGGTATCGGCGGCGGTATCGTGATTGGCTTCCTGGCTGGCTTTGCCTGCCTGTGGGGTGTCAATGGCCTGAAGAAAATGCTCGGCGCGGACGATTCGCTCGACGTGTTCGGTGTGCACGGTATTGGCGGGATTTTGGGTGCCTTGCTGACCGGCGTGTTCAACTCGCCAGGTCTGGGCGGCCCCGGTTATGTCGCTGACTGGACCACGGTAGCCATGGTGACCGCCGCTGACTTCTCGGTCACCTCGCAACTCTGGGTTCAGGCCAAAGCTGTGCTGATCACCATTGTCTGGTCTGGCGTTGTGTCCTTCATCGCTTACAAGGTGGTGGACCTGACCATCGGTTTGCGTGTTTCGGAAGAAGACGAGCGCGAAGGCCTGGACATCACGTCGCATGGCGAGACGGCCTACAGCCGTTGATGGCCTAAATAGCTGGCTGCCTTGAAGAGCCCAACCCGCCAGAGCGCAAGCTCTGAGCGGGTATTTTTATTCTGCAGCCACCTTGACCAATTCTCCAGCCCGATGCTGGCACCTTAATTGCTTGCCTTGTCTTTGAGTGATACCAGCGCACCAGCGGCGCTTTTTGCTCAAGACAGCTAGGGTTCCGGGTCAAGCTGATGCTTTGACTGCCTGGTCCGAGAGCGGTCGGCTGCATGCTTGTGCGGCTCCACGGAGGGACAAAAGCCCGGGAGATCACGGTTAACGCCGAAGGTGCTTTCGCGTCCATGACGTCTTTACTGGAGTCCGATTTGTCCACTGCCAAACTTGCTGACTCGCGCCAGGGCATCTGGGCCATCGCTGCGAGCATCACCCGAACTCAGTACTGGCTTTTCGCTGGGTTGGGTCTGTTCATCCCTTTCGTGGGTTGGGCTGCGCTCGCGGTGTCGGGCTACGTCGATCCGATTTTTATGCCCGGGCCACTAGATGTCTTTCGGCGGCTGTATCTCTGGTTGATTGAGGATGACCTTCTCAACGACACCGCCATCAGCATGTACCGTGTATGCCTCGGCTTTGCGCTGTCGGCCGCCTTGGCATTGCCGTTGGGGCTTTTGATCGGCGCGTTTCGCCCGGTTGAAGCGCTGTTGGAGCCGTTGACCGATTTTGTGCGCTACATGCCGGCAGTGGCCTTCATCCCGCTGGTCATGCTGTGGTTTGGAATCGGCGAAAGCGCCAAAATTTCGATCATCTTCATCGGCACCTTCTTTCAGATGGTTTTGATGGTGGCCGAAAACGTCCGGTTGGTGCCCCGAGCCCAGATCGAAACCGCGCTGACCATGGGCGCTGACCGCTATGAAATGATCCGCCTGGTGCTGTTGCAGTCTGCCAAGCCTGCGCTGCTGGATACTTTGCGTATCACCATGGGTTGGGCCTGGACCTATCTGGTGGTGGCAGAACTGGTAGCGTCCAACTCGGGCCTCGGTTATGCCATCCTCAAAGCCCAGCGTTTTCTGAAGACCGACACCATTTTTGGCGGCATTATCCTGATTGGATTGATTGGCTTGTTGCTCGACCAGGCCTTCCGCTGGCTGCATCGGCGATCCTTTCCGTGGCTGCATGGGCACAGGTGATGAGCATGTCTAAAGTCAGCATCACCCAGCTCGGAAAAGTCTTTGGCAAGGCGGGTTCGGGCGTGCCCGCGGCATTGCTGGATATCAATCTGCAAATCGAAGAAAACGAATTCGTGACCCTGGTCGGTGCCTCGGGATGCGGCAAATCCACTTTGCTGCGCATCCTTGCCGGGCTGGACACCAAAAGCTCGGGCATGGCGACCTGTGACGGCCGGGCAATCATCGGCCCCGGGGCAGAGCGTGCCATGGTCTTTCAGCATTACAGCCTTTACCCCTGGCTCACGGTGATGGAAAACATCAAGTTCAGCCGGCAGCTCAAAGCAAATCGGGAAAACCTCAGCTCCTCAGACGTGGAAGCCGCCTCTGGCCGCGCGGATGCCTTGCTCGATTTGATCGGCCTGCGCAAGGTCGCCGAGGCCTATCCCAACCAGTTGTCTGGCGGCATGCAGCAGCGGGTGGCCATCGCACGCGCCCTGATGGGTCGGCCAGCCATGCTTTTGATGGATGAGCCTTTTGGTGCACTCGATGCCCAGACCCGCGAAGTGATGCATGACTTGATCCTGCACATCCACCGCATCGAAAAGACCACCATTGTGTTTGTCACGCACGATGTCGAGGAGGCCATTTATCTGGGCCAGCGCGTGGTTTTGATGCAGCCCAGGCCGGGGCGTATTCACAGCATTTATCCCGTCCCTCTGGGGCCCGAGCGCGATCAGGACATGAAGCACAGCGTGGTGTTCCGGAATTTGAAAGCCGAGATTCTGGCCCGCATTCGTGAGAGTTCCGGCATGGCCACGGACATCGATCTGCTGGGTAAGTTGAACCAGTCGGTGGAGCCTCTGTGACCATCGCGGCTGACTATGCCTAACGCCTACCTCCTTACCGCAATACTTTTACCGAGCGCCCGATCCTATGGAAACCAGTTTCTCGACTCTCAGCCCGCTGGCTCGCGCCGCCGTTCCGGATCATTCCACGCCTTTTGATCCCAGCCTGATCTTGTGGGAAGAGCGCGTACCCGGTGGCGCCCATTGGTCGGGCGTGCTGCGCCGCGGCAACACCCTGCGCCTGACCGACTTGCACGGTGGTGCGAATGTATCGGTGCTGCTTTACAACCAGGAAGAAAAAACCGAACGCTACAACATGCCCGACACGCTCAAAGCGCAGCACACTGCGTTTTTGACGAAGGGGCATGCGTGCTACTCCGACATGGGACGTGTGTTGTGTTCGGTAGCAGACGACTCCTGTGGCTGGCACGACACGATCTGCGGCGTACTCGATGCAGCAGGGCTCAAGGCCAAGTACGGCGAAGCGCGCTACCAGGAGCACCGCAATGGCATGTACCGCAACGGGCTCGATGGCCTGTTGATCGAGTTGGGCAAGTGGGGCCTCGGCAAACGCGACGTCGTGGCCAATCTCAATTTATTCAGCAAAGTGATCACGGATGCAGGGGGTGCGCTGCATTTCGATACGGCGCACCGCCAACCCGGCCAGTCGATAGACCTTCGCTTCGAAATGAATGTTCTGGTGGTCTTGTCGACCGCC
>JANMBW010000074.1:0-3520 GCA_031360565.1 Polaromonas sp. | reverse complement strand
TCTCATCCGGACTGGCTTTGATGTGACTTTTTTCATCGGCGAGATGAGCCTCCACACGCGTGATGTGTTCGCCGAAATGCCCTAATGCGTCCTTCACGACCGTTGCCAGGTGATCGGCCATCAGGCCACTCCCGTCAACATGTGGATCGGTATGCAGCAATATTTGCATGGTGTGTTTTCCAGTCGATGTGCAGAATCTGCATGACCTGATATTGTCTTGGCAGAGTGTTTGCGGTGGCGGGAGCGAGCGGCTTGTGTCTGTAGGAGCAAGACTACGTGAAAGCAGGCAGCTGCAGCCAACCGCCTTTACCGCATTGGGACACGCTGATTCAACCGAGTCAAGCGCCCTGCTTACAATCGACTCTGCCCGGAGCGCTGAGCGGACGGTCGGCTTGCCGCGCCACTCATCTCACCCGACGCTGCCCCAAAACCCTCATGTCTCACCGTCCCGCGCCACTTTCAGCGACCACGCGGCGTTCTATTTTGCTGCTGTCTTTTGCCACTTTCTCCAGCATGGCATCGCAGCGTATTTGCGATGCCATGCTGCCGGAGCTGTCGCGGGTGTTTTCCGCCAGCCTGGCCCAGGCGGCACAGGTGGTGTCCATGTTTGCCGTGGTGTACGGACTCGCGCAGCTTTTTTATGGCCCGATGGGTGACCGCTTGGGCAAGTTCCGAATCATCACTTTCGCGACGCTGGCCTGTAGCCTTGGAAGTGTCCTGGCGGTATTTGCTACCAGCCTGAATATGCTGGTGCTGGCCCGTGTCATGGTCGCGATGGGGGCGGCGGCGATCATTCCCCTGTCGATGGCGTGGATAGGAGACACGGTAGCCAACAACCATCTGCAGGAGACCCTCGCCCGAGTCGGCTTGGGCACCACGCTGGGCATTGTCGGCGGGCAACTTGCGGGGGGGCTGGTGACGGATGTCTTGGGCTGGCGCTGGGTCTTTGCCTTCATGACAGTGCTTTTCAGCATCGTCGGCACCCTTCTCTACATTGACTGGCGCCGCCAGCAGGCGACCACTGTTGCCAATACAGCCCCTCCCGCCGCGGATGTGGCCAGGCCCGGTTTTGTTGCACAGGCTTTGAGTATCGTTACCGGCTCCTGGTCTCGCATCGTGCTCCTGGTCGCGGTGATTGAAGGAGCGGTGGGCTTTGGGGTGCTGGCAATATGGGCCTCCCACCTGCACCGTGTGCATGGCCTGTCGCTTTCGGCGTCGGGTGCCATCGTGGCGCTGTTTGGCATGGGCGGCATGCTGTACATGGCGCTGGCCCGCCATCTGATTCGCCGATTCGGTGAGCAGGGGTTGGCTTCGCTCGGCGTCTGCCTGCTGGGACTGTCCGCCCTGGTCGTCGGTTTTACGCCCTACTGGCCACTCACTGTCCCGGCCAGCCTGCTGGGAGGCTTTGGTTTTTTTATGTTTCACAACACCATGCAAACCAACGCCACGCAGATGGCGCCCGGAGCACGGGGCACAGCCGTGTCGCTGTTTGCCTCGTCACTTTTTCTGGGTCAGTCGGTGGGTGTATCGCTGGCTGCAGGCCTGGCCGAACGCCTGGGCTCGGGCCTGGTGATCGCGCTCGGCGGCGGCCTGCTGGCAATCGTGGGACTGTTTTTTGCGCAGGCGCTCAGGCGGCGCGACCGGGTCAGACCACAGGTCTGAACCCGTAGCATTCAGCTGGTAAAACGCCAGTTCCGGGTAAATTCAAGCCTTCAAGCCGCTCGGGCGGAAAGTACTTTGGCCGGCAGGAAAGGCACCGAGCGCAGACGCACGCCGATGGCATCAAATACCGCATTCGAAACCGCCGCTGGCACCACCGTCGGTGCCATTTCACCGGCGCCCCAGGATGGCATCTCCGGCCGATTGATCAGATTGATGGTGATTCGGGGCACTTCAGTGAAACGCAAGATCGGGTAAGTGGCCCAGTTCAGGCTGGTGACCTGAGTACGATCAAACTGCAGCTCCTCGACCAGTGTCCGGCTGATGGTTTGGACGATACCGCCCTCAATCTGGTTACGCGCGCCATCGGGATTGATCACCTGGCCGCAATCGTGGCTACACCACACATCAGTCACGCGAACACTCCCGGTGCGCTGATTCACCTCTACCTCGGCCACTAATGCCACAAAGGTCCGCTCGTTGTCGTACTTGACAAAGGCTACTCCACGGCCTTTGGCAAGCTCGCCAGTGCTACGTACCGCTGGCGAGGGCCGACTTTGCCACTTTGACAGCCGCGCCACGTCTTCCAGCACGGCAAGGGCGCGCGGCTCCTTGAGGTACGCCATCCGCCACTTCAGGGGATCGGCACCCGCCGCAGCGGCCATTTCGTCAAAAAACGCCTCGTTGGCAAACGTGTTTTGCATGCGCCCCGGTGTGCGCAGGTGCGAGGTTCGAAACGCGGTGTCGGCCAGGCGATGCACCTCGGTTTTGATATTTGGAAATTGGTACAGCACATCGGCATTTTTCTGGATATTGCCGGTGTAGTGCCCAGTACGCTTGACGCCAGACAGCACTGCCGCCAGCATCGGAAAGTCTTCCAGCGTGCCGTTGGCCAGCGTCAGAAAAAACTCGGAGCGCCAGGCCACAGGCAGGCCCTGGGCATTCAGACCGCCCTCCATGTCCACCAGCGTCGGCGGGCTCTTGGGGTCCCATCCGTGCTCGTCCGCACGCATCCACTGCACCCGCACCGGCGCACCCACCAGTTGCGAAACCAGCGCGGCATCGCCCGAGCAGTCTTCGTGACCGTTTCGGCCATAGCAGCCGGCACCGTCCAGGTAAACCAGCCGGATGCCGGCCTTGGGCACGCCCAGCACGCTTGCCAATTCGCCTTGCAAGGAATGCGTGGCTTGTGATGCAGACCAGACCGTGCATTGACCGTCCCGGAAATCTGCCACGGCGCAGGCAGGTCCCATTGAGCCGTGGGTATGCGGCGCGAAGTCATAAGTGGCCTTTAGGCGCTTGGCAGAAGCGTTCAGCGCAGCCATGGCATCTCCGGTCTGGATAAGGGGTTCATCCTTAGCCACCGGAAGCGACCGCCAGTACTCGTACAGCTTGGCCTGCTCGGGCATGGTGTTGGCCGTTGTCCATGTCGTCTTGAGGTCACGCGCGGCTTTAACGGCTGCCCACTCACTCTTGCACACCACTGCCAGGAAATCCTGTTTGCGCACCACTTTGACCAGGCCCGCAATCTTGCTGACCGACGACTCATCCACACTGACCAGCGTGGCGCCGAGCCCCGGCGGCCTGACTACTCGGGCATGAAGCATGCCGGGCACTTTGAAATCCTGGATAAAGGTGAACTGGCCGGTGACTTTGCCCGGAATATCCACGCGCGGTACCGACTGTCCAACGATGGTGTGCAACGCGGGGGATTTAAGCGCGACCTTGGGGTCCAGCTTGATATTGAGCGGCTTGCCATCCACCAACGCTGCATAGCTGGTTCGAATACCCTGGCGCGTCGACACCACGCCGTTAGAGACACTCAACTCGGATGCCTCTACAGCAAAGTTTTTGGCTGCTG